>JAWOGX010000088.1:0-8375 GCA_046496455.1 Bacteroidales bacterium
CATTTTTCTGCCATTGGTTATCGCACTTGTTATCCCATCCTTCCCGGGTTTAACGGTTAAAAAGAGGATGCACACGGCAATTGGTTTGCTGGTAATCCAGTTTATAATCCTGCTCCCCATCATGCTGGCAGGTGATCTGCCCAGGATCTGGAAAGTCCTCTCAGAATCAATAGGCTATTTCCCAAAGATCAGCATGAATGCTTACAACATCTGGACTTTCCTTGTTCAGGGCAACCTGATGCAACTTTCGGATGAAGCCTTGTTTTGGGGCATAACTTACCGTAACTGGGGTTTGCTGATGTTTTTTGCTACCGGGGCGGCCTCCCTTCTCTGGATTGTCAATCCATTGTTTAAGAACATCTTCCGCAGGAAAAATTTTTTAGTTTCACAAAGAGATGTGCTGATTACCGGTTCCCTGATACCGTTGCTGTTCTTTTTCCTGAACACCCAGATGCATGAGCGCTATTCCCACTCCGCACTGATCTTCCTGGCCGCTTATGCATTGATGTACAACAGGATCATACTGCTTGTGGTGGGCAGCATCGCCGTTTTTCTTAATCTCGAGGGGGCTTACCGGGCGCTGGAGCTTTCCAACTACCACACCCTGATATTTCAGCCACAGTTTGTTGCATCGCTCTTTCTGCTGGTGATTGTCTGGTTATTTGCCGACCTTTACCGGGTTCCGAAGGTCTCCGGGAAAGAGCTGCAACAGGATTAAGGGGTGGATCGTGTTTGTTTGTATTGATAAGACTATAAATCAATTCCAGGTGCCATGATATTACTGAAGAACATTGAAGTGTTTGCCCCGGAACCATTGGGTAAGCGTGACCTTCTTATTGCAGGGGGGAAGATTGTAAGAATCTCGTCAGCATTGAAGTATGAGCCCACCCTGAATCCTGAGGTGTTTGACGGCAGTGGTATGATACTGATCCCGGGACTGATTGACGGGCATGTGCATATCGCAGGAGCGGGTGGCGAAGGGGGGCCATCGACCCGCACGCCAGAACTTCGTCTTTCACAACTCATTGAAGGAGGTATCACCTCAGTGGTGGGTTGCCTGGGTACAGACGGCTTTTCAAGAACCCCGGAAAGCGTGCTGATGAAAGTGAAGTCGCTCCGGGCAGAAGGTGTTTCGGCATGGATGCTTACCGGGGCCTATCAGATCCCTACACCTACCTTCTTTGGCGATGTCGGGAAAGACATCCTGATGATCGAAGAGGTGATTGGCACCGGAGAGATTGCATTGTCGGACCACAGGAGTTCCTACCCGTCCCCTGGAGAGCTGATACGGCTGGCTTCCCATACCAGGCTGGGAGGGATGCTCGCAGGGAAGGCCGGTGTTGTCAACATCCATATGGGCGATGCAAGGGATCCTTTCAGGCCACTTATCCTGGCGGTGGAGCAGAGTGAACTGCCCTACCATACTTTCCTTCCGACGCATTGCAACCGCAACCAATACATCTTTGAGGATGCACTTGAATATGCGATGCATGGCCCTGTAGACCTGACCACAAGTTCATATCCCTTCTTCAGTGAGTACGAGATTAAACCATCAACCGCCCTCATCAAGCTCCTGCAGGCCAGTGTTCCACCGGCCAATATCACCATGAGTTCTGATGCCTGTGGATCACTTCCACTTTTCGACGAGCAGGGAAACCTTGTAAGCATCGAGACAGGCCAACCTGTCACACTCTGGCAAGAGGTGCGTGATGCCATTGCCGAAGGATGTGACGCGCAATTCGCTCTTGCTTCTGTCACTTCAAATGTCGCAGGTATCCTGAAGCTGAAGACGAAAGGGAGAATTACCGAAGGTGCCGATGCCGATCTTGTGATCTGCAATGAATCCTGGGAGATTGAGGATGTGATGGCGATGGGGCAATGGATGATGCGGGAAGGGGTTATCCTAAAAAAGGGAGTTTATGAGAAATAAATACTTTCTGCTGTATCTTGTGTCGATTATCCTGATGACGGGTTGCCACAGGCAGGATACTTTGGAAGAACACAATAAGGCCAAAGGGGCACTATTCATCATTGGGGGCGGCAAGCGCCCCCCTGAGATGATCAGGCGACTCATCGATGACGCCGCGTTCTCAACCGGTGATTATATCATTGTGCTGCCGATGTCGTCGGAAGAGCCGGACACATCGTTCTGGTATACCCGCGAACAATTTGTGAAAGGCGGCATCCCGGAAGAAAAGATCTGCAACTTTATGGTGAGAGATGTTGAGGGAATGACTCCCCAATATCTTGATTCTGTCAGGTATGCCCGAATCATCTATATTCCGGGGGGCGACCAGTCCGCTTTCATGTCTGTTGTCCTGAATACCCCGCTGCATTCGGCAATAAGGGAAGCATGGGAATCAGGCGCAATGGTTGCAGGTACAAGTGCGGGCGCAGCTGTGATGAGCCGGATGATGATCACCGGCAATGAACTGAAATATCCCGAATACACCGGGGATTTCCGCACCATTGAAGCTGATAACATTGAACTCGGAGAGGGCCTTGGCCTTCTTGATCATGTAATTATCGATCAGCATTTTATTTACAGGATGCGGATGAACCGCCTTATTACGACCGTCCTGGAGCATCCGGGCACAGTCGGGGTAGGTATTGATGAGGCCACTGCAATCCTCGTAAGGGGGGATTCAGCTGAGGTGGTGGGAGAGAGCCAGGTCATTGTTTTGCGCAACCCCGGTGAGCAAATCAACCTTCGCCAAGACTTGCTGGGGGGCCAGGACCTGTCAATGGATGTCTGCCTTCCCGGCACCCGTTTTTATCTGGGTACACAGGGAAAGCAGCGAAATTAATGATCATCCGGTTTCCTACCTGAATTTGTCCAGCGCCATGGCATGCGGGTTTACATTGGTCAGAAAATCTTCAGGATTGCTTCCATCCAGGTTTGAACGACCAATAACCTTGTTGGTTTTGTCTGCCCAGTAGAGTTTACCCTCGGCAGTGTTCACTATCAGCCCCCAGACATAGATGTTTTTAAGGTTGCTGTTGATCACCACTTCGCCGGTACCATCCAGGTTTGCCATGCACATTCCTTTTTCATAATCAGCATAATACATTTTCCCTCCGGCAAGATCCAACCCAATGGCGCCACCATCGGTGCCGCTCACCAATTGAGTCATTCCGCTGCCATTCAGATTTACTTTATAGACCCCACCTGAATAGTCCAACTTGTCATTCGTGAAGTAGATCATCTGTGATGCAGGATCAAATGCCATATGGATAGGCCATTCAGGGGCGGTTGTTATCGGTGTCAGGATCCACGGTTCAGGACTGGTGCCGTCAAGGTTGCAACGGTAGATGCCACCCTCCTGTGACCAGTACAACTTGTTGTCCCAGATAAATATTCCGGTTGGTGTGTTGATGTATTGATTGTTACTCTGGTTGGCAATGGTTGTCAGGTCGCTGCCATCCAGGTTGTAGCTGTAAATGATGTTGGTGGCATAATCGGTTACGTATACTTTGCTGCTGACAGTGTCTATCACCATTCCGTATGGTTTGTTCAGCCCTGTATGGCTGAATTCCTGGATCAGGGGGGTGTTGCCGTCAAGGGCAACATACCTTACATTGTGTGTGGTTCTGTCGGTAAAATAGAGGGTCTGAACCGTCCCGGCCTGTGGATCTTTGATCACAACCGTAGCGGTTTTGACCAGCTTATTGTAATGCAATGTCTCCTTTGGGGTTACGGTAAGGGTTACTTCGTATACGCCAGGTGTGGTATAGGTAGTGGAAGGATTTGCCTCTGTGGAGGTTTTTCCGTTGCCGAAATCCCAGGAATACCCTGTCGCGTTGATCGATTTGTCAGAAAAGGTGGCCACACAGGGTGCAAACCCATCGTTATCCAGCGCAAATTCAAAGTCGGCAATCGTGGATGCCGCTGTATCAGGATCATCTTTTTTACACGACTGAAAACCGGCCATAAGGAGCACGGCGACCGCAAACATCAAAAATTGAATTCTTGTCTTCATAGTTTTATATTGTTGATTAATAATTGATTGAGATGATTGGATCAATAACAGGGGTTCTGATCTGCCGGGGTGATGGCTTCATTGGTCTGGATTTCACTCAGGGGGATGGGATACAGCAACTGGCACAGCTGGGTTACCGTGGATTTGAAATCCAGGGCACGTTTCGTTCTCACGAGATCAGGCCAGCGATGCCCTTCGAAGGCAAACTCATTTCTTCTTTCTCGTTCAATGGCAATCAGCAGGTCGGTATGGGTTGCCGCTGAAGTGCCCCCTAAACCGGCCCGGCTCCTTACAGTGTCAACGTCAGCGCGTATGGCGGTAAGATTGCCGTTCAGCCTTGCTTCTGCCTCTGCCCTGATCAGGTACATTTCTGCCAGCCTCAGTATATAAACTTTGTCTGTTCCGGTCGAAATATCGGTGTATTTCACGCCATAGGCCTCACCTGCCGGATTGGCAATGCTCCCGCCGAGTCTTTCGTCCCCCGGTTCAAAAGAAGCAATGAGCGAAGCCGAGGGACTGATCTCTTTTCTTCCGCCAGAAGAGGTTGGGAGGAAGTATTCTGCCAGCCTGTTCTTATCCTGCGCGTCAAACTCTATATGCATGATCGATTCCGGATTGGTTCCTGCCCCAAACAGGATAGCATACGGATTCACAAGCTGGCAGCCACCACTGTTGATCACTTCCTCTGCCATATTCCGGGCTTCGATCCAATCTTCACGGTAGAGATAAACCCTTGCCAGAAGAGCCTTCGCAGCCGTTGCCGTAGCCATCGCCTTGTTGCTGTTGGTGATATGCGTTTCAGCAAAGAGAAGGTCTTCTTCAATGAATTCAAACAAATCCAGAATCGGAGCGCGACCTGCATTCAATGAAGGGCCTGCGCTCAGACTTGGCTCCTTTCTCATCGGAACCGGTCCGAAAAGATTCATCAGGTTGAAGTGGTGCAGTGCGCGAAGGAACCTTGCCTGGCCAAGAATGTCGTTCAGTTCTGCCCCAGTCAGGTCTTTCACTCCGGGAGCGAACCAGATCACATGGTTGGCCCTGTTCACTGCCGTATACATCTCATTCCAAATCCCTTCGATCACAGCATTGTCGGCCAGCAGGGAGTTGTTGGCCAGCTCTTTATACTCCTTTATCGTTCCTGTTGGAAGGCCGTTGTCCGAAGTGAATTCCCCGGCAAGGATGAAGTTCCTCCCATAATAACCGGCATATTGGAGTGCATCATAACATCCGGTAAGCGCCTGTTGAACTCCTGTCTTTGTGGTCAGGGCGTTCTCAGTGGAAATCGACTGGGTTGGCTCAACATCCAGCACATCGCAGGCAAAAAAACTCATTAAAAGAATCAGAAAAAGTATGGTCATATTTTTCATGGTCTATGCCCTCCTCATTAAAAATCAAGATTAATTCCGAAAAGAAAAGTCCTTGCATGGGGGTAGGTAAAGAAATCGGTACCCATCCGTTCATTGTCCTGTCCGGCATAATTTACCTCAGGATCCATCCCGCTATAACGTGTCAGCGTCCATAGGTTTTGTGAGGCAATAAATATTTTGATATTCATCGTCTTGTTCCCTGTCCATTTCCCGGCATCCAGATCGTAGCCGATCCTGATGTCTTTGATTCTCAAATAGGAACCATCTTCGATAAACCTCGAAGACATTCTGTCATTCAGATTCGGGTCTGAGATGGTAGCCCTTGGGATATCGGTGATGTCACCCGGCTTCTGCCACCGGTCGAGGATTGCGATGCTCATGTTGTCAGAGCCCTTCATCACTTCAATGTACCTTCTTGTCCCATTGAAGATATCATTGCCATAGGAGTATTGAAGGAACAGACTGAAAGAGAGATTCTTCCATGAAACCTCGTTGGTTATACCACCGATAAATTTGGGGTGGGGATTGCCTATCTTCTTCCTGTCTTCTGTCGTTATCTGTCCGTCACTGTCAATGTCTTCAAAAATGATATCCCCGGTGGATGGGTCAACCCCCAGGGAATGCCAGTTGTAGAATATGCCAATCGGTTCCCCCACTTCGATCCTGTTCCCCCCTCTGCCAAGGTTGTCAATGGGTTGGTCGTTATACAGCCGGGTAACCTTGTTCCGGTTCATGGAAAAGTTGAACTGTGTGGTCCAGTCTGCGGCAGATTTGATATTGTGTGACCACAGGCTCAGTTCGAGGCCTTTGTTCTCCATCTCGCCGATGTTTCGGGTGATATAGGAAAACCCGGAGGATCCCGGAATGGGCATGTCAAGCAAAAGATCCCTGGTGTATTTGTGGTAAACATCTGCAGATACCCTGATCCTGCGGCTGATCATCTCCAGGTCAACACCAATGTTCAGCTGTGCCGTCGTTTCCCATTTAAGGTCAGGATTCGGCAACTGTGAGGGGTATATCCCTGATGTGCCAAGGTAGTTTCCTCCTCCCGAAAACAACCCGATGGAACTGAAATCAGGAATCCCGTCGTTGCCAGTCAATCCGTAACTGGTCCTGAGCTTCAGCTCATTGATGTTTTTAACCTTACTGAAAAACTGCTCTTCACTGATTCTCCATGCAACAGATGCTGCCGGAAAAAATCCGTACCTGTTGTTCTCCCCGAATTTGGATGATCCGTCATTCCTGGCGCTGAAGCTGAAAAGGTACTTGTACCTGTAATGGTATCGAACCTGTCCGAAGAAGGAATTCAATCCGCGGTTGAGTGCAGAGGCACTGGCAGCGGTGATGGTAGCCGCTGAGGCAATGTACTGGAGGTTTTCGTTTGGAAAATCCTGACCCCGGATGAAGGCCGACCTCCGCTGATATCGTTCAAAACTATATCCTGCAATGGCGTTGAAGTGGTGCTTGTCGTTAATGCTGCGGATATAGTTCAACGCATTGTTGCTCACGACATTCATCACCTCGGCGGATGATTCCAGCCCAAGCCCCTTATATTTCCCTCCCTGCCGGGTGGTTGGAGGGTCGTAGGAGTGCTCACGCAGGTTCAGGAAATCAATCCCCCATTTGGTGTTGAATTTCAGCCCTTCGGCAAGTTCGTATTCTGCGTAAACATTGCCGAGGTTTCTGTAGTTGTAACTTTCATTGATGTGCTGATTGGCAATCGAAACGGGATTGGCATACGGGCCATCTTCATTGTATGTGCCATCATCATTGTACACCGGAAAAACCGGAGGGAGAGAGATTGCGTTGGCCAGCGGGGAGTTCAGCGACTGATCACCCTCTTTCCTGTTGTTGACCGAATAACCCGTGGAAAAGCTGCTGCCGATCATCAACTTCCTGCTTACCCGGTGATCAATGTTCACCCGTGCTGATAGTTTCCGGTAATCTGTCCCCAGCAGGGTCCCGGTCTGGTCAAAGATGCTGCCTGACAGGTAATAACGGGTGTTTTCCGAACCTCCTGATGCCGAGAGCTCATAACTCGAAATCGGGGCTTTTCTCAACACCTGGTCAAGCCAGTCGGTATCCACCTTCGGATTGGCAATCTCCTCTTCGCTGTAAACCGGTAATCCCCCTTCATTGATGCTCTGCTCATTGATATATTCCATAAACTGGCTGGCATTCAGCATCTCAAGTCGATTTGGCACCTCCTGCATGCCGAAGTATCCTTTGAAACTGAACTTTGTTTGTTGCGGTTTGCCACGCTTTGTCGTGATCAGTACCACACCGTTGGATGCCCTTGCACCGTATATGGCAGCTGCCGAAGCGTCACGCAGGATCGAAATCGATTCAATATCGGCGGGGTTGATATCAGACAGGGCATTGATCCCTTGCCCGCTGAAACCGATCTGCCCGAAATCCCCGGTGATTACAGGAATACCGTCAATCACGTAGAGCGGTTCATTCCCTGCACCGATGGAACTGACACCCCTGACCCTCACCGTAATGGCGGCCCCGGGCGTTCCTGAGTTTTGTGTGATCTGCACCCCCGCAGCTTTCCCTTGCATCGCTCCGTCTACTCCGGAAGCCGGAATGTTCTCCAACTGCTCACCGCTAACCTGACCCACCGAACTGGTCAGTAGCGCTTTACTCTCTGTTCCGTAGCCTATCACCACAACCTCCCTCAGCTGCTCCATGGCTGGTTCCATCTCCACGTTGATCACGCTCCGGCCACCGATGACAACCTCCCTGGTTTTCATCCCGATGAATGAAAAAACCAGGATGCTGTCCAGCTCACTCACTTCGATGGTATACTTCCCGGCAATATCTGTGATCGTTCCACGGCTGGTTCCTTTTACCAACACCGATACCCAGGGTATGGGCTGATTGTCAGCACTTGATGTAACGATCCCCATAACGTTCCATCTTCTCTCCTGCTTCCTGGTGCCAGCTCCGGTCGTTTCCGGTGCCATCAGTGCTATCTGATTGTTGATCACCCTGTACGTAATCGGGCTCCCCTTGAATAACTGAG
>JAWOGX010000115.1:0-7736 GCA_046496455.1 Bacteroidales bacterium
GAAAACTTTAGCGGATAGCGACCCGCGCCTTGAAACAAATTGAGATTGTTTCTATAATCACTCCCATCCGTTGTGGGAGCGGATGGCGATGACCAATATGAACCCCCGCGGCACACGCAGTGGAAACAGCCGGGCCGCGGCCCGCGCCGGCTCGAGCAGCCGCGGGTCGAGCTATGCAGCGCCAATCAACCGTGCCATCATGAACGGGGAACAAACCAGTGGGGTAACTACTTTTTTCATTGATCATAAGATTGATACCGGGAATATCCTTTTGCAGCAAACCGTTGAAATTGGCCCTGACGAG
Source organism: Bacteroidales bacterium (assembly GCA_046496455.1). Classification (GTDB taxonomy): domain Bacteria; phylum Bacteroidota; class Bacteroidia; order Bacteroidales; family SKPS01; genus SKPS01. The sequence goes on from JAWOGX010000115.1 coordinate 305, forward strand.
ACCGCAGGTGAATTGCATGACCGGATGATGGTAACAGGAGCAGTCCTGGTGGCCAGGACACTTGACATGATTGCTGAAGGCAAGGCTCACCCGGTGCCACAGAAAACATACCCCGCAACGGTATTGCATTCCGCCCCAAAAATCTTCAAGGAAGAAACCGCAATCGACTGGAATTATCCGGCATCACAGATCCATAATAAAATAAGGGGGCTTTCACCAATCCCTGCAGCTGTCTTTTCATTGTCACACCCGAATAAGGGTACGATCACGCTTCGTGTCTTTCGCGCTCACCTGCTTCCCTATGATCATCTTCCCGGCCTGTCCTCCCCTACTCTGCTTACAGATGGCCGCTCATACCTCCATATTTTGCTTCCTGACGCTATTCTTTCAATCGATGAAGTGCAGCTTGAAGGAAGAAAAAGGATGCCTGTAAGCGACTTTTTGAGGGGGTTTCAATTGGATCAGGACTGGAAACCGGTCTCAAAAGAGTGAAAAAATCCTCAGATTGACGTTATAAGTCGCTGAAATTGCACCAGTTATTAACAAAATCGCAATTTTATTAACAAAATCAAGGGTTTTAGGGCTCACCCCTTGACTTTTCCTAGAATTGACGTATATTTGCGATACTTAAAGAATCTTTTTACAGTAGTCATTAAAATTATTGAACATGAACAAGGCAGAATTAATTGAAGCAATTGCTTCTGGTGCAAAACTGACCAAGGCTGATGCAAAAAAAGCTCTGGACGCATTTGTAGGTGCTACCACCACCGCACTCAAAAAAGGTGACAGGGTTGCACTGGTAGGTTTTGGATCTTTCGGGATTTCCGAAAGAAAGGCCAGGAAAGGCCGCAATCCACAGACTGGCAAGGAAATCAACATCAAGGCCAAGAAAGTGGTTAAATTCAAAGCCGGAAGCGAATTAGCAAAGGTTGTGAAGTAAGTTCATAATGACTTACAGTCGAGTCCCGATGGCCATCGGGACTTTTTTTTTTACACAATCCTGAACCGGCGGCAAAATGACATTATCTTTGTTTGGGCATGGAACCCGATTCAATACCGGAAAAAATGCTTTTCAATCATGATGGATCTTGACAAAATATTGAGCATCAGGATGGCAACGTTGATGCCGGAACAGGGAAGATTGCTGATCAGTAACCCTTTCCTGTCAGATTATTTCTTCCGCCGCTCGGTGGTTTTGCTGATAGATCATGGCGATGATGGTTCATTTGGTGTGATTATCAATAAACCAATGGATTTCACGGTGGCAGAGGTTACCTCTTCCTTCCCCGCAGCCAGGGGAAAGGTTTACCTGGGCGGACCGGTCAAGACTGACGGGCTGTTTTACATCCATACGCTTGGAAACAGCATCCCTGAAAGCATTCAGATCATGGATGGGTTGTGGTGGGGTGGAAAGCTGGAGGTGCTTGAAGAGATCATCAGCGCCGACCCGGCAAGAGCGCTGGACAGCATACGTTTTTATCTTGGATACTCGGGTTGGGTATCTGAACAGCTGGGAAGCGAGATCAAGGCACGTTCATGGCTCATCACCAATGCGGACCCGAAAGAGATCATGGAGGAGCAGGTATCTGATCTATGGTCACAGAAGGTACAGTCGATGGGAAAACCGTTTGATACCTGGCTGAGGTTTCCGGCCGACCCTTCTTTCAACTGATGCCCGTCATCCCCTGGTCATCGCCACAAGTTCATCCAGCGACAGGATTCTGACGCCCAGCTTTTCAGCCTGTGTTTTTTTCGCCGGCCCCATATTTTCACCGGCGACCAGGAAACTGCAACCGGCAGAAACTCCGGAGAGCAGTTTACCACCGTGATCTGCGATCATCGATTTGAGCTCATCCCTGGACATCCCCCCGAAGACCCCGCTTACCACAAAAGAGAGACCCTGAAGTTTGTCAGACAGCATCTTTCGGTCGCTGTTTCTCATTGCCATTTGTACTCCCGCAGCCCGCAGTCTATGGATAATTTGCTGATGGCGGGGATCGGCGAACCAATCCGTGACGCTTGAGGCAATCCGTTCACCCACCTCAGGAACGGCAAGCAGTTCCATGACGGTGGCACGGGAAAGGTTGTCGACGGATTGAAAATGCACAGCGAGCTTCCCGGCAACAGTTTCGCCAACATACCGGATGCCCAGGGCAAACAGCACCCGGTCAAACGGGATTTCCTTTGACCTGGCGATGCCATCCAGGATATTCCTGACACTTTTATCTTTCAGCCGGACAACCCTTGACCTGCTTCCTTTTTCTGATGGGAAACTCTTTTCAAGATCAATCAACACATCATAAGTCAGGTCATATAAATCAGCTACGTCCTTGATCAGGCCGTGATCAAACAGCAATTCCGTTTTCCCTTCCCCAAGACTTTTAATGTCCATTGCTTTTCTCGAAATGAAATGCTCAATGGATCCTTTGATCCTGGGGGGACAATACTCATTGGGGCAAAAATGGATGGCCTCCCCTTCATGCCGCACAAGTGTCGTATTGCAAGCCGGACATTCGGTGATAAAAACCACAGGTTCAGCAAAAAGCTCCCGGATACCTTCATCCACACCCACAATCTTGGGGATAATTTCGCCCCCCTTTTCAACCAGTACCATATCACCGATGTGAAGGCCGAGTGCACTGATAATATCCGCATTGTGGAGGCTTGCGCGCTGCACTGTTGTGCCTGCCAGTTCTACAGGTTCCAGGTTGGCTACCGGGGTAACCGCCCCTGTCCGGCCCACCTGGAACTCAACTGATTTCAAACGGGTTCGTGCCTGTGCTGCCCTGAACTTGTATGCTATGGCCCACCGGGGTGATTTGGCGGTAAATCCAAGCCATTGCTGAACATCAAGTTCATCAGTCTTAATAACAACACCATCTGTCTGAAAAGGCAGGGTATGTCGTTTCGCATCCCATTCCCGGATGAAATCAATCACTTCATCCATATTACTGCACAGTCGCTGGTGTTCAGATACTTTGAAACCCCACGAAGCAGCATGCTGAAGATTCCCGTGATGACTGATATCAGGAAGATGCTCACCGAGCATATGATAAAAGTAACAATCAAGCGGCCTTTTGGCCACCTCAGCACTGTCCTGCATTTTGAGCGTACCCGCTGTGGCATTGCGTGGGTTGGCAAAAGGCGCTTCACCCTCTGCCAGTCGTGATTGATTCATCTGCAGAAATCCTTCAACCGGCATCACCACTTCACCCCTGATCTCAAACTGTGAAGGGAACCCTTCTCCATGCAGCTTTAGTGGCAGCGAACGGATAGTGCGGATATTGGTGGACACATCATCCCCTTTCTCCCCATCGCCTCGCGTAACAGCACGTGCCAGAGCCCCATTTTCATAATGCAATGCGATGGCAACGCCATCAAATTTCAGCTCGCAGGCATAGTGAAAATCACCCTGGTAGGACTTCCTGATCCGCTGGTCAAATTCCGCGAGTTCACCCTCACTGTAAACATTGGCCAGGGAAAGCATGGGTCTTTCGTGCACAAAGGTTTTAAAGTTTTTGGTCACCTCCCCTCCTACCCTTCGCGAGGGCGAATTGGGATCTTCCATTTCTGGATGTCCCGACTCCAGTACTTCCAGCTCTTTCATCAGCATATCAAAATCATAATCACTGATCTCCGGCTCAGCAAGCACATAATATCTGTAATTATGGTAATGCAGCAGATTCCTGAGTTCAACGATCCTGCCTGCCTCCTCCTCGTGTGTCATAACCTTTTTTTGATAAAATGGTAAAATCGAAACCAAAGATAGCGATTCTGATTCAGAAAAAAACCGTATCTTGTCACTTGATTTCGCTGTGGAAAAGCCGTGATATTGCGGGATAAGATGATTCCACAGTACCATTTGCCTATGAATGATATCATTAAAACAAGACCGCATCGACTTTTAGCACGATCACAAAAATTAATTCAGGAGACCCTGAACAGAAATCCCTGGTTGAAGGATTTGTTTACATCATCTTCGGACTATGACGATTGGTGCGCCCAACTATACCTGTTTTGCGAAGAACTGCAAAAGAACGTGGGCAGTCCGCGTATTGCAGAAACCATCTGGAGAACTTACGGCATTGAACGGATCCTTGATTATGTGCAGCGCAGGGGCGAGTGGATTGAAGACCAGGGAGGCCGGTTCAGGAATGAATCCTTCAAGCCTTTCTGGAGGGCTGTTAAACTCGGTGTTTCGGAAGCCGGAGAGCATTATTTCCGGGATATGCAGAACCTTTTTGACCAGGCGAGCGGAAATATGCCAGCACCAGATCCGTCCCGCAAACAACTTGAGGCATGGATGCGCAGGCACCCTGATGGCCTTGATGAGGAAATTGTCGCCATCAGGAAAAAGAACAAAGCCCGCATTATCAGGAATATCATGGGGACGATTGAAAGGAAAGAAGTGGTTTCGAACCGGTTTGTTTTTCCGGAAGGCATTTCCGATGATGAAAAATTAAGATTGATGGAGGAGTGGTGGAATGATCGGATTTTCCACCTGAAATTTGCGGTCCGGGATCCGGACAGATTAAACGAAATGCTCGACAATTCATTGTCTGACAGTACTATGCGCGTACTGCAGAAGGCACGGGAAGAGGGTATTCCATTTTTTATCAACACGTATTACCTGTCGCTCCTGAATACATCAGAGACCTCAGGCTACATCGCATCCGATCTGGCCATACGGGAGTACATCATCTACAACCGTGATATCATAGAGGAGTACGGCAACATCGAAGCCTGGGAGAAAGAGGACAAGGTGGTACCCGGTGAGCCGAATGCTGCCGGGTGGATTTTGCCCTACCACAACAATCTGCACAGGCGTTACCCGGAAGTGGCCATTATGATCCCAGACACCCTCGGTCGCACTTGTGGAGGGCTGTGCGTTTCGTGTCAGCGTATGTACGAATTTCAATCAGGAGGGCTGAATTTCAATCTCGACCGGAAGATCAAATATGAATCCTGGGGTAAAAAACTTCAGGTAATCATGGATTATTTCAAGGAGGACAAGCAGTTGCGCGACATCCTGATCACTGGTGGGGATGCATTGATGAGCCGTGATGTGGCATTGAAGCAGATGTTTGATGCCATCCTTGCCATGGCAGCTGGGAAAAGGTCTGCGAACCTTCACAGGGCAGACGGAGAGAAGCATGCAGAGATCCGACGGGTAAGGCTTGGCACCAGGCTGCCTGTGTACTTGCCACAGCGTGTAACCTATGAACTGGTTGAACTCCTGGCAGACTTCAGGAAAGAGGCAATGAAGGTGGGTATCAGGCAGTTTGTGATCCAGACCCATTTTGAGTCGGCCATGGAGGTAACGCCGGAAGCGACCAGGGCTGTACAGATGCTGACCGGAGCCGGATGGCTCGTAACCAACCAGCACGTTTTTACCGTTGCTTCCTCACGCCGGGGGCATATTGCAAAACTGAGGGGCACACTTGCAAAGATCGGTGTAATGCCTTACTACACTTTTTCAGTAAAAGGGTTTCGGGAAAACAGGCATAATTTTGCTACGCACGCCAGGCTTATGCAGGAGAAGCACGAGGAGAAGGCGTTCGGGATCCCTGGCGGGGCATTGTCAAAGGCAATCATGGAAAAGGCATCCCAGGGGAGGCTTACTGCAGTGGAAATTGCCATTATCCTGAAGCAACAGAAAATCCCTTTCATCGCATCAGACAGGAGTATGATGAACCTGCCGGGAATCGGCAAAAGCATGACTTTCCGGACTATCGGCATCACACCCGAAGGGCGGCGGATTCTTGAATTCGACTACGATCATTCCAGGAAGCACAGTCCTGTTGTCAAAGAACACGACAAAGTGGTCATCGTCGAATCCAAGCCAGTGGGGGCATACCTATACCAGGTGGAGAACATGGGGGAAGACCCGGAAGATTACGAAACCCTGTTCGGCTACTCCCAGGGTGAAAGTGAGCCGCTTTTTCCACTGTTTGCCTATCCACCTTACAGGTTCAGGATCACTGAGGAGTTCAATCATTTCGGGAATGGATAATTCTTTCAGTTGAAATTCAAGATATTGCGCTGTTTTACCGCTGGTTAAGCCACGCAGAAGTCCGAGTGGCTGTAGCCCCGGGATATCAAATTCCCGGGCATATCATTGGCATTTACAAACTAATGCTCGGTGATCCTGAATTCGGTTCGGCGGTTAAGTGCTTTTCCTTCTTCCGTGGCATTATCGGCAATCGGCTGTGTGTCGGCATATCCTTTGGACGAAAGGCGTGCAGCCTGAATCCCCTGCGAAACCAGATACTCAATCACAGATTTCGCCCTGTTTTCCGACAGGGTTTCATTGTATTTTCTGGTGCCGGTATTGTCGGTGTGGCCACCGATTTCGATTTTTATTTCCGGGTTTTGCTTCATCAGGTCAGCGAGCCTGTTCAGCTCGATCATTGACTCGGGTTTCAGGGTGAACTTATCATGGTCGAAGAAGATGTTCTTCAGCACCACGGTCTCCCCTTTCCTGATCGGCTGGAGGGGGATGTCTTTTTCAAAAGGTTTCAGGGCAGAGAACTGACCTTTGAGCTCAAATCTGTCGGAATAGAACAGATAATTCTCTTTATTGACATTGAGTGCGTAAGTCTGATCTGTCGGGAGGCTGAGGATAAAATCGCCGGTAACAGGATCAGACGAAGAGCTTATCACTGTAATGCCGGTGGCGATATTGATGAGTTCAAACCTGGCAGAAATCGGTTTGGTTGTTTCAGCGTCATAGACGACCCCTTTGAAGTATGTAACGGGAAGCGGTCTCAGGGAGGGGTCGAGTTCAAAGCTATAGATATCGAGACCTCCAAAACCGCCATCGCGGTTGCTGGAGAAATAGGCTTTTGTACCGGAGGCGTTCACTATAAATCCTGTTTCATTTTTTGAAGTGTTGATAGGATATCCGAGGTTGACCGGTTCACCCCATGAGCCATCAGGTTGCCGGCGGCTCAGGAAGATGTCATACCCTCCCATACCGGGATGGCCATCTGACGAGAAGTATAGGGTTTGGCCGTCGGGATGAATAAAAACACCCTCTTCATTGCCGTCGGTGTTGATATTTCTTCCGACAGACTTCGGCACAGACCAGTTTCCCTGATCATCAATGGTTGAAAAGAAAATATCGGAGTTTTGCACTACGGCACCACTGGCAGGGACACCTCTGACAAAATAGAGGGTTTTTCCGTTGGCATCGAATGCGGGTTGTGACTCCCAAAGATGGGAATTGACCGGGGCACCAAGGTTCTGGGGTTGCGACCATTTGTCGCCGTTGCGGTAGGTAAAGAAGAGGTCGCAACTGCCGTAGCCGCTTCGTCCCTGTCCATAACCCAACCCACGCTGGATCTCACAGGAGGTGAAGACAATGATTTGCCCATCGGGGGAAATGGCGCATGCCCCTTCATTGTAACGTGTATTCACCGGCAACCCGATG
>JAWOGX010000226.1:0-4523 GCA_046496455.1 Bacteroidales bacterium
GCTATTACAGACAAACAGCCCGTAGAAATTCGAAGGAGTATCCGCAATACTGACAGAACGACCGGCGCGATGCTTTCAGGAAGGATCACCAGCCTGTACGGATCAGAAGGTCTTCCTGAGGGAACAATCAAATGCAGGTTTTCAGGTTCAGCCGGTCAGAGCTTCGGAGCATTCCTGGCTCCCGGAATAGAGCTTTTCCTCGAAGGAGAATCCAATGATTACCTCGGAAAAGGACTTTCCGGAGGCAGTGATGGAAGTTCTGGTCTTTGACCCTGGCCATCACAATTTCGCTATCGAATTTCCCGAATTTCCCAAAAAGGATCAGCATCATGAAAAGCGACAGAAATGTAAAAAGGCTGTTGATGATGAATCCCGCCAGGAGGGTCTTCGGGACCGGGTGTTTCTGAAACGCTGCTGCGCCCAGGAAGAAGATAGCATGCACGGTGAAGTAAGCAGCATATGATTCCATAACCGATTTTCCACCCATATGAATTGTAAAGGGATTGAAAAGTTCAAACGGAAATCCCATGGCTGCTGACCACAACCCGTTGATCAATCCGGCAAAAACCAGATAGGATCCGATGGCAGCAATGCCCCAAACGATCCCTGAAAGTAACCACGGGATCAGGTACTTTTCGAAGATGGAAGCGGGTAATCCGAGGTAGGCAATGCTTTTTGAATGGCTGTTGATGCTTCGGAAGGCGCTTCCGCCGGCAAAGGCAACTCCACCGTAAAGGAAGATGAAATAGAATACCTGATGCATTTTCTGCAATAACCCGGGGGCATTGTTGGCTACAAAGAACGATGTGATGAAGGCAAACCCGAAAAACCCGGCCACCGCCAGCAACAGGGCTTTCCTGTTCAGGTTCAGGTTCAGTTTCAGAAGCGCGGTGCTTCGCTGGAAATCAAATATCTGGTTCATGGCTTAACGTGTTTTGATTTGTTCAACAATCCCGTGTGTGTTCTGAAGCACTGCATTAAAGAGCAGCTCGAAGTCCACCGGGGATTCCTCTCCTGATGTATTTGCAGCAACAATGTTCCTTCCTCCGAATATCTCTTCGCTGTAAAGCACATTTCCGGGTTCCGGTTCATCCTTTCCGATTCTTTGAAATGCAAGACCAGTGGAGATTTCATCGATGGTCTGGTTAAAAATAATTTTCCCTTTCTCAATGATAATCACCGGGTCAATCAGGTTCTCAAGGTCACGTACCTGGTGTGTCGAGATCACGATAGACCGGTCTTCATCGATCATGGAGGCAACCACCTTCCTGAATTTGCTTTTGGATGGAATATCCAGCCCGTTGGTGGGTTCATCCATCAGGATCAGTGAGCAGTTGGTGGCCAGGGCAAATGCAATCAGAAACTTTTTCTTCTGACCGTACGACATATTCTTCAGCTTCTCATCACCGTTCACTTCAAATTCGATCAGCATATCCTGCATCTGACCCCTGTTGAATTTGTCGTAAAAGACGCTGTACAGCCTGATGTACTGATCAGGCGTGAAGTCGGGGAGGTAGAGCTCTTCAGGCAGGAAGAAGATCTCCCTGAGAGTCATGGGAAGCCGCTTCTGTATTGAGATGCTGAACAGTTCAGCACTCCCTTGCTGAGGGTAGAGCAATCCAGACATAATCTTCAGTAATGTCGATTTGCCGGCGCCGTTTTTTCCCAGCAATCCGTAGATGTTCCCTTTGCCGAGCTCCAGGTCCAGGCCGTGAAACAAGCTCCGGCTTTTGCGGTACCTGAATTCCAGGTTGTCAATCTGTAACATGTTTTAGTGTTTTAGTGTAATACTATATTAATACACTGCAAAGATAATACAGGTAATTTCAGTTTTCCAAATTTTTTTCATGTTTTTTTTGATTTTTTTGATAAAAAAATATTAAATATTGATATTCAGTTAGATAAGAAATAAAAAAATGAATGATTAAAGTGATCCCAAAGAGATCAGATAACGAAAGACCCCGGAAAGGCAACAGGGTTGGAAGATATTATCGGGATGCTGTTTTGACACGACGGGTGAAACCATTCATTATCTTTACAGGCCATTTTTTATCAATTACAGAAAGAATGAAACTTTCCGACCTGACTTCAGCTGGTCAATCCAATTCCAGCCTCATCATGGCATTCTGCGTGATGATTTCGTCAATCCTGACCAGCCCCGTTTCGCTTCCGGCGCAGAACTACCTGATTTCCTTCACCGGCTCAGGTGCAGCCAGTCAGGTTACGGCAGTGCATGTGACCAACCTTTCGCGAGGCACCACAACTGCCCTGTACGGCACCGATACCCTTCATCTGGTCCCCTCCATCGGGGTGGATGCTGCTGAAATGATGTTTTCCGGAAGCGTTCCTGAAGTTTATCCCAATCCGTCCACAGGTGATTGCAGGTTTGGGCTTTATCATCCCTCTCCGGGGGAAATACTGGTCAACGTTTACGGGATTTCCGGAGAATTCGTGGCGGGGTTCAGGCAGTATGCAGCAGCTGGCAGACTGACATTCAGGTTGTCCGGACTGAATCCCGGAGTCTACCTGGTAAACACAGCTTCCGGGGAATTTACCCATACTGCAAAGGTTATTTCTGCAGGCTCGTCTGGCACATCTCCTTCCATCACCCTTGAAGGGGTCTTCCGGGATGACATCAGCCTCCGGAAATCCCTTGGGTCAAAGGGAACAGTTCAAATGGAGTATGTGGATGGCGAAATACTTTTACTGAGGGGTTTTGTGGCTAACCATTCACGTATTGTTACGATGGTCCCTGCCGGAAACCAGGTCGTTGACTTCCGTTTCATCCCATGCACGGATGAAGAAGGCAACCACTACCCGGTGGTTGGGATCGGAGGGCAGATATGGATGGCGGAGAATCTGCGCAGCAAAAGCTATCTGAATGGCGTTCAGATCCCTGAAGAGCAGGGTTTTGCAGCCTGGTCGATGCTTACAGGCCCGGCCTTTTGCCATTATGACAATGACGGGGGGACTTATGGTCCTCTTTATGGTATGTTGTATAACCACTATGCAGTGACCCATGGAAATATGTGTCCGGCAGGATGGCACGTTCCGACGGATGCCGAGTGGACAGTGCTTTCAGACCATCTTGGAGGCTTGGCAGTGGCTGGCGGGCTGCTCAAACAGACCGCTGCCACAACGTGGTTTCCGCCAAACACAGGGGCCACCAATGAATCCGGGTTCACGGCACTCCCCGGGGGTAACAGGAGTTCAAACGGCGGGGTGTTCAGCGGATCAGGAGTGTCGGGCAGATTCTGGAGTTCATCTTCTGTGGATGCGGCCAACGCTTATGACAGGAATCTCCGCTACGATTCGGGGCAAATGACCCGAAATACCAGCGGCAAAGCTGTGGGTGCATACCTCCGGTGTGTGCTGAGCGATTCAACGACAATCCTTCCGGTCCCCGTTGCTGATTTCACAGCGAATGACACTTCCATCCTGATCACGGATACGGTCTATTTTACCGACCTGTCTGCAAACAATCCCACTTCATGGCATTGGTCATTCGGAGATGGCAATACGAGCACACTCCAGCATCCGGCGCACCGTTATGCGGTTCCGGGTAACTATTCGGTAACGCTTATCGCTGCCAGCACCTGGGGGTTCGATACGCTGATCAGAAGCAACTATATTAGTGTCACAAGCCTGGTTGGCATCTATCCGGTGTATGATATTGATGGCAATGGTTATGACACCGTGCATATCGGCACCCAGGTGTGGCTCAGCGGCAATCTGAGAACCACACGTTTCAATAATGGAACCCTGATCCCCAATGTTACTGTGAACTCTGTTTGGACAAATCTGAGCACACCCGGAATGTGCTGGTACGACAACGATTCGGCTACCTGGGCCAATGTCTACGGAGCACTTTACAATTGGTTTGCTGTCGCTACCGGCAACCTGTGCCCGACAGGATGGCATGTTGCCACAGATACTGACTGGACAACACTTACCACAATTTACGGGGGTACCAGCCTTGCGGGTGGATACCTGAAAGAGGCAGGCTATGCACACTGGAACACTCCGAATGCAGGGGCTATCAACACTTCAGGCTTTACGGCTTTACCCGGGGGCAGACGAAATTATGCAACCGGTGCATTCTATGAAACAGGCGATTACGGCTATTGGTGGACCTCTTCCGTGTACTTCTCCACAGCCTGGTATCGCAGGATGCGTTTCGATGGCACTGACGTCCTGAGAAGTTATTATGCTCACAAATTTGGCTTCTCAGTGAGATGTGTTTCAGATTAACGCTATACAGTGGTTCAGCTTATTCTTACAATAAGATGTATTGAAAAGGTGATTTGCAATTCTTGTTACCATTTCATTATTGCCAACAAATCAAAAGCCTGATAATCAAACGATTAACAGGCTTTTCTTGTAGCGGGGGCAGGACTCGAACCTACGACCTTCGGGTTATGAGCCCGACGAGCTACCACTGCTCCACCCCGCAATAATGTGGGTGCAAAGATACACTTTTTCTTCTACCCACAAACATTTTAATGAAAAGGCCAGAATAATTC
>JAWOGX010000366.1:0-3961 GCA_046496455.1 Bacteroidales bacterium
CCATTTTGCACGCACTGCACACAAACAAATGAGGGGGAAGATTATTCCGGTTTCGTTGAGTAACCCTTGACGTCTACTCGTAGCTTTTCATCAGTTCGTCTTTTTCATCATCGCGGCAATTCCAGCAGGGAAGTTTCACGTTTACCATTGAGGTTTCGTCGTATTCCCGCGGCTTGCTTTCTCCCTTAAGCACCATCAAACCATTCATGGCCAGCGCGTGCATTTCATCCTCCCCGGGGTAAATGACCACAGGAGCCATAAAAGCAACCATTTTTTTAATGAATTCCACCACCATGGGGTTATGCGAGATGCCCCCGGTAAGGATAATTGCATCAACCTCACCCTGCAACACAGCGCACATGGCTGCTATTTCCTTGCCAATCTGATACGACATGGCATCCTGGATCAATCGTGCTTTGTCGTCGCCATCCTGGGCCATTAATTCTACTTCGTAGGCGCTGTTGGTATTCATGTAAGCCACATAGCCTCCGCCACCGGTGATCATGCGTTTGATTTCGTCAAGAGTGTATTCTCCGCTGAAACAAAGTTTGGCCAGAGCTCCTGAAGGGAGTGTTCCGGAGCGTTCCGGTGAAAAAGGTCCCTCGCCATCGAGAGCCTGGTTTACATCAATAACCTTGCCCTTACGGTGTGCACCCACCGAAACGCCACCACCCAGGTGGGCAATCACCAAATTCAGATCTTCGTATTTTCTGTTCATCAGGCGTGCATAAGCACGGGCAGTAGCCTTCTGGTTCAGGGCGTGAAAAATAGAATACCTGTGGAACTCCGGATGACCGGCAATGCGTGCCACATCCTGCAATTCGTCTACAACAACCGGATCGGCAATAAATGCCTTGCAGTTCGGCAGTGTCTGGGCAATGGAATAGGCAATGAGCCCGCCCAGATTGCTGGCATGTTCGCCCATTACCCCCTCAAGCAAATCGTGCCTCAGCCTGTCGTTGATGTGGTAAACTCCCGATTCAATCGGATGCACCAGGCCGCCACGGCCAACAATAACCTCAACTATTTCAATATTGATATGGGAAGCTTTTAATTCCTTGAGGATGATTTCTTTCCGAAACTCGTACTGGTCGCTGATTCTTTCATAATTCGACAGTTCCTGAGGATCATGCAGGATGCTTTTAAGAAACACCGGCTTGGCATTGTGGTAAACCGCAATTTTTGTGGAGGTGGATCCCGGGTTAATGGCTAGTATTTTGTGATTCATGACCTGAAGGTTAGCATAGTACTTCGGAATGGTTAAGTCATAGAAACGGCTAAAGCTATGGAAAGAAACTTGCTTTTATCCTGATCTGCCCGTGAAGTCAGAACCACAGGGACTTCTGCACCGGCAACAATGGCGGCACAAACGGCACCGCCCAGGAAATTAAGCGATTTATAGAGCACATTGCCGGTATTGAGATCGGGTGCAACCAGCACATCTGCATTGCCGGCAACTGCGGATACCAATCCTTTGTGCCGGGCAGCTTCTGATGACACTGCGTTATCCAGTGCCAGGGGCCCATCAATCTCGCATCCTTCTATTTGCCCACGTTTTTGCATTTGCGTGAGCATGGCAGCATGAACGGTTGCCTCCATTTTTGGGTTGACCGTTTCCAGCGGTGCCAAAATGGCCACCAACGGATTGGCAATACCAATGCGATGGAGCGTATTCACTGCATTTCTCACTATGGCAACCTTTTCATCGAAGTCGGGATTGATGTTCAATGCCGCATCAGTAATACACAGTATTTTATGATAATACGGCGATTCAAAAAAAGCCAGGTGACTCAACAAACCACCTTTAAGCAGGCCGTTCTCCTTATCCAAAATGGCTCTGACCAACTGGCCCGTGGGTACAAGTCCCTTCATCAGAATATCAGCCTGTCCGTCTTTCACCATCTTAACCGCCTTTGAACAGGCCAGGCTTTTATCGCGCTCCTGAAGCACTTCAAAACCGGATGTGTCAACGCCTGCCTTTGCTGAGACAGCAACGATTTCATCTTTGTCGCCAATCAGTATGGGGGTTATCAACCCCTTGTCAGCCGCATTGCATACCGCTTTAAGAACATCTTCATCCTGCGCCACCACAACAGCAAGCTTCCGGTTGCCCTTTTTCAGGGCAGCATCCACAATACTGTTGAGTGATTGAATTGACATGGAGTAGTAGTTATTTTTTCAACTGCGAAACAATCTTTTCAGTATCCTCAGCAATAACAAGTTCTTCATTGGTGGGTACAACCATAACCTTTACCCTGGATTGATCGGTGCTGATAACTGCTTCTTTTGACCGCAGGCCGTTGTTTTTCTTTGGATCTAGTTCGATTCCGAGAAATTCCATGTCCTTACAAATGTCTTCCCTTGATTCGGGGCCATTTTCACCAATTCCGCCGGCAAATACCACAATATCAACACCTCCCATGGCAGCTGCATAAGCGCCCAGGTATTTTTTCACACGGTAATGATACATGTCCAAACCTAAAATTGCCCGTTCATTCTTATCTTTCATAGCAGCGTCTTCAATTTCACGCATATCAGACGAAATCCCCGTTATTCCAAGCATCCCGCTTTGTTTATTCACCAGGGTTCCAATCTGCGATATGCCGATTTCTTCTTTATCCATGATGTAGGTAAGTACCCCGATATCGAGGTCACCCGCACGTGTTCCCATGATCAAACCTTCAACCGGTGTGAAACCCATGGATGTATCGATGGATTTTCCGTATTTAACTGCAGCCATGGATGCTCCATTGCCCAGATGCACCGTAATGATCCGTTGTTTTTTGATATCCACGTTCAGAATTTCGCAGACGCGTTTACTGATATAAAAATGACTGGTGCCATGGTATCCGTATTTCCGAATTCCGTACTTTTTGTAAAGAGAGTAGGGGATAGCATACATGAATGCCTTTGAGGGAAGGGTTTGATGAAAAGCTGTATCAAAAACACCTACCTGGGGCTTGCCCGGCATGAGCATTTTTATAGCATAAACACCTTTCAGGTTGGCCGGGTTGTGCAGGGGTGCCAGGTCAATGTATTTCTCCACAGCAGCCTGAACTTCATCGGTGATCAGAACGCTTGAGTTGAACTTTTCCCCACCGTTAACAACACGGTGACCAACCGCATCAATTTCATCCAGATTTTTGATGCATCCATGCTTTTTACTTGTAATAATTCCAAGGATGTACTCAATACCAATCTGATGATCGAGGATTTCGCCTTCAAAACGAACCTTTTCACCGTTACTTTTTTCCAGTTTGATGAACGAACCCTTCATACCTACCTTCTCGGCAACGCCCTTCGTCAGGATTTCCTTTTTTTCCATATTGAACAACTGGAACTTGATGGACGAGCTGCCGCAATTTAAAACCAATATCTTCATGTTAATTTAATATTATCTGAATTTTAATTATAGCCAATAGGTCAGGCAATTAGCTGATTTTTTTACCTGTTTCATCATATGTATAAAAGCCCACACCCGTGGAGCGGCCATATTGGTGCGCCCTCACATGTCTTTTCAGAACAGGGGAAGCCTTGTATTTAATACCTCCGAATTCTCCATACAGGTTATCCATCCATCTTTCCACCTTATCAAGTCCAACTTTATCGGCTAGTTCGAAGGGACCCAGGGTGAGTCCAAGGCCGTTTCTCATGGTATTATCTATATCGGCTACAGAGCCAACACCTTCCATAAGCAGTTCACAGGCTTCATTTACCAGGTTAACAAACATCCTGATGCTGATCATGCCGGGGGATTCCTGTACATTCACCATTACTTTCCCGATCATTTGGATGAACTTGCATACCTTGTCAAATGTTTCTTCTGAAGTATAAAGGCTTCTGACCACCTCAACCATTTTTGATCCCGGTACATTTGAAAGGAAATGAAGGCTTACGCATCTGTCCTTGTATTCCAGATCGGATGCCAATTCTGTTATAGTAATGGTAGTGGAATTAGTGG
>JAWOGX010000266.1:0-4005 GCA_046496455.1 Bacteroidales bacterium
AGCCAGGTCAACCTTCTTCCCCCCGGGAGCATTCTACTTTACTGAAGTGTGCTATTTTAAAACAACCACCGGTGCACCCGCCGGCGGCTGGCCCACTTATCTTTTGACCGATGACTATATTGAAATTACCGGTGTTCCCAATTCAGATCTTGCCGGCCATGTTTTGGAAGCCTGGAATGCATCGTCATTGATCAACACTTACACATTCCCGGCAGGTACGATTATCGGGCCCAATGGAACCGCCATCATTGCCATCGGACAACCTGGCTCCAGTGTTCCGGTACCGGCCAGTTATTATTACCATGCAGATGTGTCCTATACGCATAGTTCTTCCAATACCAGCGGTCATGCCCTTAAAGATGGCTCAGGCAACGTGGTTGACGCGGTTGGTTACAACAACTTCACTTTCCCGGCTGCCTCGAACGTCACTGCTGCCGACTGGTCGTTGCCCAATACCAGCAGCCCAGGATCCACCAGCGGCATACGCCTGATTGGCCCCGACAACAACACAGGCTCGAACTGGGTTGTATCTTCAGCAACTTATCCCCAGGATCCGCAGACCGTGAACGGCGGTGTGACTGTTCCCACGCCTCAGACTCTTACCGGTTTCACATGGAGCACCGGAGGGGTTGTCACCAGCACAAATGTGATTGATACTGTTGTAGGGCCCTGGGCTACAAGTGGTTTATATCAGTATATTGCCAACTTCGTAACCCCTTGCGGCACTTTGGCTGATACCGTGAACGTATATGTGGCCATAGCTACCATTACCGGTGATTCCGCCATTTGTGAAGGCGACACTGCAATGATCGTTGTCGATCTCCCCGGAACCGGTCCATGGACCATCGTTGGTTCAGATGGCTCCGGTGTTGACACATTCACTGTCAATGTTTCTCCGTGGATTTCTTACGAAGCTCCTTCGGCAACCACTACCTATACATTGATCGCATTTGCTGATTCAATGAATATGTTTTACGACGCCAACATTTCCCATACGGTGACTGTGATTCCTGCCCCGAGCGTTACCATGGGTGTATTTAGCGCGATGTGCGCAAGCGATCCGTCATTTACCCTTACCGGTGGTCTTCCTACTGGTGGAATTTATGGTGGTCCTGGCGTTGTTGCAGGTGTCTTTGACCCCTGGACTGCTGGCCCCGGATCGCACATGATTACCTACACCTATACAGACCCGACAACAGGTTGCGCGGGAACAGCTGCCGAACCCATTGTCCTTGGCGCAGGACCCGCCATTACAGCTACGGCTGACCATGGGATCTGCGCAGGGGAATCAACCCTCCTGGAGGTTATGACTGGTGGAAGCGTGCAGACTTCTCTCATCTTCTCTGAGTACATTGAAGGATCAAGCAACAACAAGGCGATCGAAATCTTCAATGCAACTCCTGATACACTCGATCTCGACAACTACAGGATCGGTCAGGCTGTCAACGGAGGTGGTTGGGCTTACTGGCACTATTTCCCGACTGGCACCAAGCTGGCACCCCACCATACCTGGGTTATGGTCGCCAACCAGGTAAGTTCAACATACTATGACACTGCAAATGCAGATGAGGTACTTTCCTATCCGAGTGTTGTCCACCATAATGGAGATGATGCCCGTTCAGTGGAAGTTACTGCTGATGGCGGTGTGACCTGGACCATCATTGATATTATCGGTGATCCGGATAACGACCCGGGTACAGGCTGGCCGGTTGCCGGTATCAATAATGCAACTGCCGACAAGACCCTCATCCGCAAACCGGAAATTACCCACGGCAATACTGACTGGCTCCTGGTTGCCGGCACCGATTCGCTGAGCGCAGAATATACCGTTTACCCGGTGAATACCTTTACCAATATTGGCAGCCATACCTACAATGCACCTGCTCCTGTCACGGTGAGTTATGCCTGGAGCACCGGTGATACCATCTCATCAATTACAGTTACCCCGTCTGTGACTACAACATATACGGTCACTGTAACTGACCTGGTTACCATGTGCGGAACCATCGAAGAAATCGTTGTAACAGTGAATCCGCTTCCGGTGGTGAATCTGGGCAATGACTTCAACGTTTGTGATGATGGAACTGCTACCATTGATGCAGGTGCCGGATTTGCTTCCTACCTCTGGTCAACCGGTGCCTCTACGCAGACCATTACAGTAAGTGGTGCCACCATTGGCACGAACAACACCGTTGCGTATACTGTAACTGTTACTGATGCCAATGGCTGCGAGGGAACCGGTGTGGTGAATGTAACCGCTATCGACTGCTCCGGCATTGACGATCCGAACGCCGGGAATGTGCTTACCTTCTGGCCGAATCCGAGTGATGGCAACTTCTTCGTGAAGATCAAAGGCATCACAGGTGATGCTTCCCTGAAGGTCATCAACTCAACCGGCCAGGCCATCAGCAATGAGCTGATTACCATAGACGGAGAGCTCGTCAAGGAGTTCAATCTCGGAAATCTTGCCCCGGGTATTTACTTCGTACGTCTGATCACAGAAACCGATGTAATCACTAAACCGGTGATCATTAAATAGTTTCTGTAACTGAATTGTTTTCAAAAGGGCTTCTCATTTGAGAGGCCCTTTTTTTGAGCAAAAGGCAAAAGGAAAAATTTTTTAATTCAGCCTCTCCTGAGCGATTTATAAATCTCCAGCGCCCTTACCCTTGCCTCGGCGTGATTGATCATAGGAGGTGGGTACGATGAAGTCCCGAATTCCGGCACCCACTTCCGGACATAGACGAAATCAGGGTCGAATCTTTTTTGCTGTTCAACCGGATTGAATATCCTGAAGAAGGGCGCTGCATCGCAACCGGTTCCTGCTGCCCATTGCCAGTTTCCGACATTGGATGATTGCTCATAATCAAGGAGATGCTTCGCAAAAAATGCTTCACCGATACGCCAATCCACCAACAGGTCTTTCACAAGGAATGATGCGGTGACCATCCTCACCCTGTTGTGCATCAGCCCTGTGGCAACAAGTTCGCGCATGCCGGCATCAACCAGCGGAAAGCCTGTTATGCCGGACATCCACCGTGCAATCTTGTCCGGGTCATTCTCCCAGGGAAATAAATCGAAACCTTTGCGAAAATTATGGGTTGCTGAATCCGGAAAGAAATGGAGGACATGTGCAAAAAACTCTCTCCAGATCAGCTCATTGAGAAATTCTTCAGAATATGCAAGGGCTTTTTCAACCGCTTTCCTCACTGAAATGGTTCCGAACCGGAGATGGGTACTCAGATTCGTGGTGCCTTGCCAATCGGGCCGGTTCCGGGTATTGGAATAGTTTTCAAGCAACTGTTTGTCAAGGTTATAGGGAGGCACTTTGATCGGGGAAGGGCTGAACCCCAGCTCATCGAGAGTCGGGAATGGAAATGCTTCCCTGGCTGATTTCCCCTTCAGGGAAACTGACTGGTTTGGCAGAACCATCTCCCGTCTAAAACGTTGTTTCCAGCGCTTCATGAAAGGGGTATACACCGTGTAGGGCTTTCCATCATCTTTCAATACTTCACCCGGGGCAAAGATCAGTTGATCCTTGTGTCCGTGAAATCCGATACCACGTTCGTGGAGCAAGGTGGCTATGTGTTTGTCACGTGCTTTTGCGTAAGGCTCGTAATCCTCATTATAAAAAACATGACTGACAGAATACGCTTTTATCAGTCGCTCAAATACCCCCGGCGGATCCCCGGCCTCAACCAGGAGCGAGGAGTTTGCTGCCTGAAAAGATTTATCAATGTTACTTAAAACCAGATGGATGTAGTTCACCCTGGCATCCTCGCCAGGCAGGGAATATAAAATATTGGTGTCGAAAATATAGAGGGGCAGCACTGGTAATCCTGCCTGCAACGCCCGGCTCAGGCCGTGATTGTCTTCAATCCGCAGGTCTCGTCTGAACCAGAAGATATTGACTTGTTTTTCAGGCATAATTTCCTTCATGATGGTTGTCAAAGTTATGGATTACTTTTGCTGAAACGATCATCAATCCATTTCTCATGTCTAAAC
>JAWOGX010000063.1:0-7851 GCA_046496455.1 Bacteroidales bacterium
CCGTTGTCCTTGAGAAACTGGTTAGCCAGCTCCAGGGTGTTGAGCCTGGTGTTCGCATTGATACTCACCGTAAAATGGTTCGCCCGGAATCCGTTGATGTATAACCATCCGGCATATTCCGACTCCTTCAGCAGTTCCTGGTAAATTTCCCGGGAGGGTAATCCAAAAATTTCCGTATCAAAAATCAACTCCTCCGACTCTAACCTCAATGGATCAAGCTGATTCAATATCTTCCCGACCAGATGCTGGAATCCGGAAGAGAAATCCTTTACCCTCAGCTCACTGATGAAAACCAGCGGCGCCTCAGGATCATCAGGATGTTCGAAATGTGAGGCATTCAGGTGTTTCTCTTCAAAATCGTAGTCCTCCATCTTACGATATCCTGCTTTCAGAAATGGAGTGGCCAGGACGCCGATGTTTACCCTCGGGTCATCGAAAGTCCGCAAAGCAATGTGGTCATTCACCACTCTCCCTTCCGTCTGCAGGAATAGGTCATATACTCTTTTTACCGGAGGATTCTGGATCGTATAATCATCCCACAACCTCTTTATGATATCCTGGTAGGTCAGCATGGAAATTCTTATTTAATTTTAAAAGTCAGGTATTCGATTCCGCCCGATCCGCTTTCATCCTTAAGTTCAATGACCTGATCCGTGATGGTGATCACATGCCAGTCATCAATGAGGTCATCCAGTGGCTCTTTATCAGGAAGGGTGATGATAAAATGATCATGGCTGTCGTCGCTGTTATCGAAGACCCATGTTCCGGTTTCTGTTCCCGAAGGGGTAGTGACTTCCAATGTGTTGTTGCTGTTGAAGCTGAAAGAATAACCCTGGAACTTGTAGGTTTCGTCTTTATCTTTATCCCAGTAATAGGTTACCTGCCAGGAATCAGATGAAATTTTGCTGCTAACGCTTTGTGGGGTGTTGTCCTTGGTGCATCCGGCCAGAAAGAGGAGTGCCGGGAGGATGATCAGAAGTCGGATGTAATGCTTCATAGTGTTGTTTTGTTAGGATTGGTAAATTCGGTAAACATCCGGCCCCGATTTTTGTTTTAAGATTAGAGGAAAGTTTTATGGATTGGATCAGACGATATTTCGATGAGTTGTATTATCTCTCTTCAGAGATGGCACCCTATCTGCTTCTGGGGTTCATTTTTGCCGGGATACTGCATGTATATATCCGCCGCGACAAGATCGTAAGGTTGTTGGGGAAAGGTAATCTGAGATCGGTTGTGAATGCAGCGCTTATCGGGATTCCTTTGCCGCTGTGTTCCTGCGGTGTAATCCCAACCGGCATCGCTTTTCACCGTGACGGGGCATCAAAACCAGCGACGGTCTCTTTCCTGATCAGCACCCCACAAACCGGGGTGGACTCTATCCTGGTTACCTGGTCCTTGCTGGGTTGGCCCATGGCAGTGATCAGGCCTGTAGTTGCACTGCTGACGGGTGTCATTGGCGGTGGCGTCACGATGCTCAGGAAACGTGCACCAAAGGAGGAGGAGGTTGTTATTGCGGCACCGGCTCAACAGGAGAAGGGACCGCGCTGGCTCACCATGTTGCGCTATGCATTTATTGATTTCATGGAGGATATAGCAAAATGGCTCCTGATCGGTTTGCTGCTGGCTGCGTTGATGGCTGTCATCATCCCTGACGGATTCTTCACCAATTATATCCACAATCCCTGGCTCAGCATGCTGATGGTGCTCGTCGCCTCGGTGCCGTTATACGTGTGTGCTACCGGTTCGGTGCCCATCGCTGCCGTGCTGATGATGAAAGGCCTCAGCCCGGGGGCGGCCCTGGTATTCCTGATGGCTGGCCCTGCTACCAATATCGCCACCATTACGGTGATTGGAAAAACCCTGGGTAAATGGGCTCTTTTTGCTTACCTTGCTTCTATCATCGGGGGTGCGTTGTTCTTTGGATTTCTTACCGATAAGATTTTTACGGCCGGATACTTATTCAGTATGATGGACCACGTCCAGCATGCCCATGAGCATGAACTGATCCCCGGCTGGATCAAGTTAATTTCATTGATCATTCTTGCCATATTTATTTTCTATGCCTTATTGATCAGATACAGAATCATCAGGCGTAAACCCGCAAATCAGAAACAATTCTCCGGAAATATGAAAAAGATAGCAGTAACAGGGATGACCTGCAACCATTGTAAAACGACTGTAGAAAATGCTGTGAAAGCGATGCCGGGGGTTACCGGCGCGGAAGCCGATATCCAGGCAGGAGTGTTGAGCATCGAATCCTCTGATCCTGATCTTGTCAAGATCAGGGAAAAGATCGAAAGCCTTGGTTACGGCTTTCTCGGAGAGGTAAAAGATTGAAACCTCCAGCTATTTCCTCGACCCGATCATTATCTCGAGGATCTTGATGGCAGCATCGGAAATCACGGTGCCGGGGCCAAAGACTGCCACAGCACCTGCATTGTAGAGGAAATCGTAGTCCTGGTGAGGGATGACACCACCCACGATCACCATAATATCTTCACGACCAAGTTTCTTCAGCTCCTCAATCACTTGGGGGACAAGGGTTTTATGACCTGCTGCCAGGCTTGAGACCCCGAGGATATGGACATCATTTTCCACGGCCTGGCGAGCGGCTTCTGCAGGAGTCTGGAACAGCGGTCCGATATCCACGTCAAAACCGATGTCGGCATAACCGGTGGCGACCACTTTTGCGCCCCTGTCGTGACCATCCTGTCCCATCTTGGCAATCATGATCCTGGGCCTTCTCCCTTCCAGTGCGGCAAAGGTGTCGGCCATCTCTTTCGCTTTGCTGAAACTCATGTCATCTTCTGTTTCTGATGAATAGACACCTGATATGGTGCGGATTACGGCTTTATATCTTCCGAATACCTTCTCACAGGCCATCGAAATCTCACCAAGACTGGCACGTTTCCGCGCAGCGTCCACGGCAAGTTCCAGCAGGTTGCCTTCGCCTGATGAGCAAGCGTTGGTGATCGCCTGCAGTGCAGCCTGTACCTCACTGTCATTCCTTTCGTCCCGGAGCTGCTTCAGGCGGTTAAGTTGCGCTTCCCGTACTGCCGTGTTGTCCACCTCCAGGATCTCCAGCGGATCCTCCTTGGCAAGCCTGAATTTGTTTATCCCGACTATCGTATCACGTTTTGAGTCAATCCTGGCCTGTTTGCGTGCAGCAGCTTCTTCAATACGCATCTTGGGGATGCCGGTCTCAATCGCTTTTGCCATCCCTCCAAGGGCTTCCACCTCCCCGATCAGTGCCCATGCCTTGTGCGCAAGTTCGTGGGTCAGCGATTCAATGTAGTATGAGCCTGCCCAGGGATCAACAGCTTTGCAGATGTTGGTCTCTTCCTGCAGATAAATCTGGGTGTTGCGCGCAATCCTCGCTGAGAAATCAGTTGGTAGAGCAATCGCCTCATCAAGGGCATTGGTGTGCAACGACTGAGTGTGCCCCAGCGCCGCTGCCATTGCTTCGATGCAGGTGCGTACCACGTTGTTGAACGGATCCTGTTCCGTGAGTGACCATCCTGAAGTCTGTGTATGGGTGCGGAGTGCCAGCGATTTGGGGTTCTTCGGGTTGAACTGCTGTACAAGTTTTGCCCATAACATCCTGGCCGCCCGCATCTTGGCAATTTCCATGAAATGATTCATCCCGGCTGCCCAGAAGAATGAGAGCCTTGGGGCAAAAGTGTCAATATCCATCCCTGAGTTGACGCCTGTCCTAAGGTATTCCAGCCCGTCAGCGAGGGTATAAGCCATTTCGAGATCGGCTGTGGCTCCCGCTTCCTGCATATGGTAGCCACTGATACTGATGGAATTGAACTTGGGCATGTGCTTCGCCGTATAGGCGAAGATGTCGGCGATGATCTTCATGGAAGGCACGGGCGGGTATATGTACGTGTTACGCACCATGAACTCTTTCAGGATATCATTCTGGATGGTCCCTGTCAGCTGCTCCGGTTTCACCCCCTGTTCTTCGGCTGCTACAATGTAAAATGCCAGCACTGGTAACACGGCGCCGTTCATTGTCATGGATACCGACATCTTGTCGAGGGGGATCTGATCGAAAAGGATCTTCATGTCCAGGATGCTGTCAACGGCAACACCTGCCTTGCCCACATCACCCACCACACGGTCGTGGTCTGAGTCGTAACCGCGATGTGTTGCCAGGTCAAAAGCGATGGAAAGCCCTTTCTGTCCCGCAGCCAGGTTACGGCGGTAAAATGCATTGGATTCTTCTGCGGTGCTGAAACCGGCATATTGCCTGATCGTCCAGGGGCGCTGCACATACATCGTTGAATAGGGACCGTGAAGGAATGGCGGCAGCCCGGCAGCATATTGCAGATGCTCCATCCCTTTCAGGTCCTCAGCCGTGTAAACCGGCTTCACCGGAATCTGCTCAGGAGTCAGCCAGTCGTGTTGTATGCCTTTTTCAGCTTCCCATTGCCTGGCATCCCTCGGGGTATATTCTTTTCTGAAATCTATCTTTGAAAAATCGGGTCTCATATCGTTTGTTGTTTTTAATCTGTATTGATTACCTGATATTCAATGCCTGGTTAAACTGCTGCAGGGTTTCGAGGGCGTTGGTCCTCACGTGGATGAATTCATCCACACCGGCCGTGCGGAGCTCTTCTGCGAAAGCCTGGGGATTACCGGCAACCACGACGATGAGCACATTCGATGCTGCCTTCAACCCTTTGGCGAGTTCAAGCCCCATCGTGCCATACTCGTCATCCGAACTGCAAAGCACTGCGATCCTTGCACCTGATGAAACGGCAGCTTCCACACCTGCTTTGACAACGCTGTGCAATGCACCGTCAATCACTTCATAACCGCCAATTCCGAAGAAATTGGAAGAAAAAGCTGCCCTGGCTTTCTGCATCGTCAGGTTGCCAAAATTCACCAAATAAACTTTTGGTCTTGCATTTCCGGCCGCAACATATTGCTCGGTATTCAGCCTCAGCTGTTCGAAATCCTCCGCTCCGCGCCTGAGATTGAGTCCCGGGTAGTGTTGCACTTTTTTTTCAGTCATCTTGTCGCCCATGAATTCCGATTGATTGGGAAACTGGTTGGTTCCAAGAACGAATGTGCTTCTGCGGGCAATGTCAAGGCTCCTTTGTGCAGCGCTCTTTTCAATGGATTCACGGATGATCCCTTTTTTGATTGCCTCCAGGAATCCTCCTTCCGCTTCAATCTGGCGAAAGAGGGCCCATGATGCTTCGGCAATGGTGTTGGTCAGATTCTCAATGTAATAAGATCCTGCTGCCGGATCAACGATCTTGTTGAAGTAGGATTCTTCCTGGAGGATGATCTGGGTGTTCCTGGCGATGCGCATAGAGAAATTATCGGGTGATTTGTATGCGGCATCAAAAGGGATCACCGTCATGCTGTTGCACCCTGCAATGGCCCCGGCCATCGCTTCTGTCGTGCTGCGAAGCATGTTCACATAGGGGTCGTAGATGGTCTTGTTCCACAGAGAAGTTGTCCCATGGACAAACATGGCTCCTGAAGTGGGGTTTGAAGGATGGTAGGCTTCTACAATCGTTGCCCACAGCAACCTGGCCGCCCTGATTTTGGCAATCTCCAGGAAATAATTGGAACCAAGGGCAAAGGTGAACTGTATGGCCGGTGCCGTTTCATCCACCGAAACCCCCATGGTGGAAAGTTTCGAGAGGTATTCGTTACCGCTGGCAAGCGCATAGGCAACCTCCTGGGAAATGGTCGCACCGGCGTTGTGGAATACATCCCCGCTGACATTGATGATCCGGTAATTGGGTAAGGCGGTCCTGATTTTTGTAATCAGGTATCGGGCTTCATCCAGGTTATCCTGAAGGCTGTTGTAATACGCTCCGTGCAGGAGATAGTAATTGAACGGGTCAAAACCAAGAGAGCCCCTCACCTTGGCAGGGTCGGCGGTCCTCAGGCGGATCAGCTCCGTGAATAGTTCTGTGATGAAAGGAAATTCACGGGCTCTGGTAAAATGCACAGCCGTTTTTTCCAGTTCGATGAATTTCACCAGGGTTTTCAAATCTTCTGCCGATGCAACGCCCACAGCGTTGAATCCGATTCCCCCGGCGCCCAGCTCCACTGCTTCCACAGCAATGGCGTTGGCTGAAGCAAGGTCTTCCGTTCCAATATCCTGGCGGATCTCCCAATGGTTGGATGCTGACTGCAAGCCACGTACAAATGGGCTCTCCCCCGGCAAAGTATGGGTGAAACTGATTTGTTCAAGATCTTCAGCCCGGTAATAAGGTTTTACAGAAAATCCATCCTGTGTCTTCCAGATCAGCCTCTTTTCATAATCGGCACCCTTCAGGTCTGCCTGGATCTGCTCTTCCCACATGGCTGTCGTTACCGGTGGGAATTCGGCAAACAGCTTTTTGTCTTGCTCTGATGAATTCATAATATTCTTATTGTTTATGCTATGCAATAAAGCTTATCCTAACTATAGCCTGCAAAATTACAATATTCCGGCAGTATCACAAACCAGGGAACGAATCCCCGAGGTACTTCAGGATCAGCTTTGGTTTGGCTAGCGCAGCAATCTCCGTCCGGCTCACCCT
Organism: Bacteroidales bacterium; assembly: GCA_046496455.1. Taxonomy (GTDB): domain Bacteria; phylum Bacteroidota; class Bacteroidia; order Bacteroidales; family SKPS01; genus SKPS01. The sequence continues at coordinate 6,555 of JAWOGX010000063.1, forward strand.
GATCAGGTCAGGGTGGTGCCAGGCAGGTGCTGCAGGCAGGGGAAAATGAAAGAAACGCGCGACAATAAGCTGGTGGGTAAGCTGATGACGATATGGCTCATCACGGCTCATCACCGGGGTGCCTTCCGGAACCTCACACCAGGGTTCTGTCGCCGGCCGGAACAGATCATGGTTAAATTCGGAGTCAACGGTTTCGATGCATGGAAATTCGTACATCCCGGCCCAGATGTCATCGTACCCCCTTTTTCTGACCAGCATATGCAAGGAGTCGTTTTCATCCCAGGTAAATACATAATAGAAAAAATGCCTTTTCCTGATCTCCTTTCGTTCCTGTTTCAAAGGAAGAAGCTCAACGGTGCCAGCCCGGAGGGCAAGGCAATGTTCATGCAGCGGGCAGGAAATGCAACCGGGCGACCTGGGGGTGCATTGCAGGGCGCCAAACTCCATCAGTGCATTGTTCATCAGCCCGGGATCCTTACCTTCCATCAGTTCCAGTACAAGCGTCCTGACAAGCTCCAGTCCGGCCCGGGAGTCAAGGTTCAAATGGAGGTTATGCAACCTTGCAATCACCCTCTTCACATTGCCGTCGATGGCTGGGCGTCGCTCTCCGGCACAGATGGAGGCGATGGCACTGGCGGTGTAATCCCCGATGCCCGGGAGCTTCCGGAGTTCTGTCCAGGACAGGGGCAACACCCCTTCTAAGTTTTCTGTTACAATCCGGGCTGCCCTCTGCAGGTTCAGTGCCCGCCGGTAGTAACCCAAACCCTGCCACGCTCTCAGAACCTGATCGGTGTCTGCCTCTGCCAGGGTTTGAATGTCAGGGAAAAGATGGATAAACCGTTGGTAATAACCGAGCCCCTGTTCCACACGGGTCTGTTGAAGAATTACTTCAGAAACCCACACATGATATGGGTCATTCGTCTCCCGCCAGGGCAGTGCGCGGTGGTGCCGGTTATACCATAAGAATATCAGGTCGCCCGGGTTGGTCATCTACAAAAAATTAATTTTTAACAAATTACAGAGAAAAAACGTTCTGATTTTTCATCAGTAATAAAATAAAACTATCTTTGCAACCCCAAATAAATATACAGTTCAATAATAATAAAAACAGAAGCAATTATGACAAAAGCAGAAATTGTTGCCGAAATTTCCAGCAAGACAGGCATCGAAAAAGTAGCTGTACAGGCATCCGTTGAAGCATTCATGGAATCAGTAAAAGGTTCACTGGCCAAGGGGGAAAACGTTTACCTCAGAGGATTTGGCAGCTTCATCGTCAAGAAAAGGGCAAAGAAGACCG
>JAWOGX010000197.1:0-4164 GCA_046496455.1 Bacteroidales bacterium
GTGCTCAGACATGAAGGAGCGAGATATCAGGCCAGGGTGCTGGTTTATTAACTTCCGATTCCGCTGTTCGTATCCAGACGTTATAAATCATTCACCAGGTAATGGGCCAGCGGAATTGCCGGCTCCCGGAGCACCGTTTTGATCTTCAGGGAATGACGACCGGCAACGGTGCGGATTTCTGATTCAAAAAGTTTGGCAACGGAACCACAAAACCCCAGGGGTGTCTCCTGCTGACCGCATAGGAGAGGCAGAATCATCTGTTCAAACATCGCTTCAAAGGAGGATGTCACACAGGTGATGATTTCCGGGATGTCAAGGTTCTTCACAATAAACGGGATGAAAGATGCTGCATAAGCCTGGGGTTTCTGCCGGCTGTAAATCTCCTTCAGGATTTCCTGATCCTGCTTCATGGCCATTTCGCGAAAACGATCTGCAACTTCATCAGGCAGGCCACCTGAAAGATGCTTTTTCAGGAACCGGAAACCGATATCTGCCCCACTTCCTTCATCACCCAGCAGATATCCAAGTGATTTTATCCTGTTAACGACAACACCCTTCGCACAAACCCCTGCATTGGAACCAGTGCCGGAAACAACGATTAAACCCCTATCCTTTCCAAATACAGCCAAAGCTGCAGCAGTAAGGTCATCAGAAACGGCAATGCTTTTTTTTCCGGTGATTTCAGCAAGAATGGTTTTCATTTTCAACTGCATTGCTTCATAGAGGCAACCCGTACCATAATACCGGATTTCCCTGACCTGATCCATGGGGATGGAGGCAAGGGCATTTTTAATCTTCTCAATGATCTCAAGGCTATCATCAAAATAGGGAGATATCCCATCTCCTGTGATTTGTTTCAGGACCTTTGCCTGGTCTGTCAGAATCCAGGTTGTTTTCGTATTACCGGCATCCGCAATGAGTAACATTCTCCAAAGATATCAGCATTCGAAATGAATACAAAAAGAATTTTTCAGGATCATCAAATAATGGTATTTTTACAAGTGAGTAGAAGATGTGACCTTGGCTTGTCGTATCTTTCCAATTCAAACCAGATGCTAAACCAGCGTGTTGCACTCAAATCCGGGTAATATGAAGAGAACAGTGATCGTTACCATCTTGATGATACTTGCAACCGTTACCTTAAGAGGGCAAGACCAGATCATCAACCTGAATCCTGACTCGTTACGGCAGATCATAAAGCAAACCAAGGATCCCACTGAAAAGGCGGAGCAAATCCTTATGCTCGGTAATGTTATTGTGACCAAGGCGCCCAAGGAGGCACGGGAAAATGCGAAGGAGGCACACGCAATTGGAAGGAAAATCAATGACAACATCATTATCGGCAAAGCCCACCTCTTAAGCGGGTTTTCTTATTATCACGAATCAGATTACGAAAAGGCAGAAACCCAGACCAACATTGCGCTTAAACTTTGGGAAAGCGAAGACTACGATCTGGAACGCTCAATGGCATTATTAAACCTGGGGATGATTGCTCAGCAGAAAAGTAAGGATCAGCTGGCCATTTATTATTATGAGAAATCGATTGAACTGAAAGAGAAACTTCATGACACCACAGGATTGGGCAAGGTATTCCTGAATATGGGGAATGTCTATTATTACAGGGGTGAGTATGACGAAGGAGCAAGCTGGTACCTGAAAGCGCTGAAAATTCTTGAGGCAACGGGGCAGGAGCTGACAGCTGCCAAGACCATCAATAACATTGGTAATATCTATATGGTGACAGGCAATTACCCAAAGGCAATGGAGTATTACCAAAAGGGTTTGAAGATAAGGGAAAAAATGAACGACCGTAAAGGCATAGCCTTGGTTTATAATAACTTTGGGTCTGTATATTACAGCAGTGGGCAGCAGGATTCAGCCATTTATTATTTCAATAAATCTATCGAGATCAAGCGTGAATTCAACGATCTGTATAGCATTGCAGGCACTTTAAGCAACATAGGGAGTATTTACAGGGCCAGGAAGGAGTATGATAAGGCAATGCAGTACTATACGGAAGCCCTTGAGATACGAGAAAAGCTGGGCAACCATTTTGAACTCGCATCGGCCTACTTCAATATGGGTGAATTGTTACTGGACCAGGGCAAAACAGCTGAAGCGATGCAATACCTGCTTAAAAGCCAGGCTCTTGGAGAAGAGCACAGCTATCAGCGTGTACTGATTGCTGTTTACAGGAGGTTCACAACCTTGTATGAGGGGCGGGGTGATTACCGGAAAGCATTTGATTATCAGCAGAAATACTTACAGGCAAAGGAGAATGAATTCAAGGAGACCTACCAGAAGAACATTGAGCAGATCGAGAATTACAAGCTCGCCGAACAGGAGCAAATCAATGCGATGCTGAAGAATGAAACTGAGATTCAATCTTTACAAATTGAACGGAATCGGATCAAGCGTACGGCCATTACCATCGTCTCTGCCACAGTTGTGTTTTTTCTGACCCTCATTGTCGTGATTCTGTTAATCCGATTCAAGAGAAAATCTGCGATGAACAAGGTACTGGCTGAAAATAACGCATTGATTATCAGGCAAAAAGAACTATATGCCGAATCATTGCAACGAATAAATACCAGTGAAAAAAGGTTCCGAGGGGTCTTCGAGAATACAGTTGCCGGGATATTACTCCTCAACCGCGATGGCAAAGTTGTCAACTGCAATGAAAGGGCAGCGACGATGCTGGCGTCCAGCATGGAGGATCTTGAAAAGTCGGGGATCAATGAGTTATTTTATAATGAGGATATTGAGGGTGTGACCAGAGCTTTTAATGAGATGACAAATGGACAGCACGCCTCCTCCAATCTGACTGCGAGGATTATTGCAGGAGGTACCCATCCATGGATGAATATCTCCATGAGCACTATTGCAGGTGAAGCGACCGAACCTACGTTGTTCACATGTATCATTGTGGACGTTAACGAGATATTTCGGCTGGAAGCAGAATCCCGGCGCGCAAAGGATGATTTTGAAAACATACTGGCAAACATTTCAGACCTGGTGTTCAGTGTGACTTATGTTCCAAACAAGGGACTTACCAATGCATACTTCTCTCCTGTAATCTATAAGATGACTGGGTTCACACCCGAGGAGATCACCAGGGAACCCTTTGCTTATACTGAAATTATCCATCCACAGGACAGGGAACTTTTCAATATTGTGACGTCGTCATTTGAAGATTCCACAATCAATGAACACAAGCTCGAATTCAGGATTAGGCACCGCAACGGCAGCATTCACTGGCTTCAGCAGAAACTTTCCGTTTCAACATTAGAGGATGGAGGATTCAGACTTTTTGGCGTTGTCCGGGACATCACCGAAAAGAAAGAGGTCGAAATTGCGCTGATGAACTCTGAATATTTGTACCGGTCTACCATTGACTCGTTGACGGAACACCACATCCACGTTATCGATGAATACTATACAATAAAGGTTTTCAATCAGGCTTTCCAAAGGCTCAATGAAAGCCTGGGCTTACCTACCCACGCGATTGGCATGAAGATCTGGGATGTATTCCCATTTCTGGGCGACCGAATCAGCAATGAATACAAGGAGGTCTTCGCTACCGGAAAGACGCTGATCACGAATGATTCTATGGTCATATCCGGCAAGGATATGCACACTCAGACCTATAAGGTGCCTGTAATCAGGAATGAGAAGGTCACCAAGGTGATCACCATCATGAAAGACATCACGGAAGAAGTGGAATCCAGGAATGCCTTGATACGCAGCGAAGAGAAATACCGGGAAGCCAGCATCAGCAAGGATAAGTTTTTTAGCGTCATTGCCCACGACCTGATGAGTCCGTTTAACGCCCTGCTGGGCTTTTCCAATCTTCTTTACAGCATGTATGACGATTACACAGACCAGGAGCGGAAAATGCATGCCGGCCGCATTCTGGAACTTTCAGAGCTTATTTACAAAATGGCTGAAAACCTGCTTTACTGGAGCAGATCCCAGACCGGACGGATCAAGGTGATCAAGGAGGCTGTAAATCTGGAAAAATTACTGGCAACCCAGGTTGAACTCTGCAGTCCTCTGGCGGTCAAGAAGCAGATTGCGCTGCACCTGCAGCATGAAGGCCCGGATGAAGTACAAACGGACTCCAATCTGCTTGCAATCGTGATCAGGAACCTTATTACCAATGCC
>JAWOGX010000224.1:0-10014 GCA_046496455.1 Bacteroidales bacterium
GTCGCCCTTCTTCAGCTGGCGCTCCAGTCCCTCGACGATGGCCTGCCGGTCGGCGCGGTCCTTCTCGGCCTCGGCCTCGTTGCGGCAGACGATGTAGCGGATGGCGTCGACGACGACCTCCTTGGCGAAGAGCTGGGTCTCGCCGCCCTGGCGCCGCACGAGCAGCGGCACGAAGGGTTCGGGGTCGTCGAGCACCGTCTCGCGCACCCGCTTGTCGGTGCGCTCGCGTACGCCCAGGACATACTCGAGCCCGCGCGCCTCCAGCGCGGCGATGGTGGGGCCCGAGATCATGCCGCGGTCGGCTACCACACAGACGCGACCGATCCCGATTATCTCTTTTGATATCTGCCCATCTTCCACCAGGCCCGGATCAATCCTCAAAAGCATCAATCTTGCTTTCAGCCCCTCTTTTCTTGCAAGCTGTGTTTTATACTCTGCACCTGCAGTGAAAAAGTCTTTTTCAGATATAACCTTTTCTGCATACAGTTCTTTAGCCCTCTGGTACTCTGCTGAGGACACTTTATGTTTACCAGCCGACTCCAGGTACTCCTGCTGCAAAATGATCGCTTCCATACTTTCAATGGAGCATAAAAATTGTCCGGCTTTCACATAATCACCGGGTGCCACCCTGATATCCTTCAGCATACCTGAAATATGTGTGGTGACAATGGCTTTGCCGGCCGGATTGGCTTCAATAATGCCTGTGGCCTGAAGTTCTTCTGCAAATATGTGAACAACAGGGTCACTGACAACAATGAGTTCGTTTTCAGATTGTTCTTTTGTTAATACGATGAGGGAGTCGCTTTTTTCTTCCGGGGTTGATTCCTCACTATCTCTCCCTGAGCATCCCGATATCCCTGCAGCAACAAGAACAATCAGGATTTGGGTAATCAATGCGGGCTTGTGATATTTCATAGGTTAAAAATCTGCAATAGTTAAATAATTGATCTCCATTACGGTTTTATTGTATTCGTAGAGCTGATCCAGATAATTCATTCTCATCTCAATGACACTTTCCAGAATCTGAAGATACCTGAAAAGGTCTGTTTCCCCCAGTTCAAAACTTTTCCGGGCAGCCCGGATCAGTTCTTCAGACAACTCTTTTCCCCTGTTTTCATAGAATGTCAGTGAGGCAAGGTGTTTCTGCCGCTCCTCTTCCAGCTGTTTCTTGCGGTTTTCAAACATCAGTTTGTAGTTGAGTAGCTGGTTTTCTTCAATGTCGATGTTGATTTTTGCGGATCTCACCATTGCACGCTGTTCCCCGAAGAAGATCGGAATACCGACACCAACCTGGTATCCGTAGTAGTTTTGTGAGTTTGCATAGGGATTGGAGCCTTTGAATGCCGAGAAACTCAGCTCCGGCATCAATTTTTGCTTTTCCACACTCATTTCGGCCTCACCCTTCTGCACACGCTGCAAACGGACAAGATATCCCGGATCATTTTCGAGGCTTACCGGTTTTGCGGTTGCCGGCAGAAATCCTGTTCCCGCAACATCCACCGGTTCATTGCTTTGAATGAGGGATTGCAGTTGGATCAATGCTGCCGACAGCGAATATTCGGCCTGTTGCAATCTGATGCCTGATTTTTCTGCTTCGGCCTGTGATGTGAGGTTATCAAGCCAGGGAACCGCGCCCTGCCGGTATGCAGTAGTGGCTGCCCCTGACAGCTGGCGATAGATGCTGTCCAGTTCACGGTAGAGGAGAACCTGTTCTTTCTGGTAGAGGATCTGGTACCAGGCATTGCTGATCTGATGGGTAAGGATAATTTTTTGCTGCTCCCAGTGCGCAGTCATGATGGCCACTTCAAGATCGGCGGCCCTCTTTTGGGCCACGAATAAGGTCGGGAACGGGAGTTGCTGTTCTGCACCGATGACTTTGAGCGGATAACCGTTCTCAGCGATATTGTTTTGATCGTAACTGTAAAATAAAGCTGTCTGGGGCAGGGCAAAAGAGGCTGGCAGCCTGGCCTGTGCCTGTTCGATCATAAGCCCGTAGGCTTTCAATGAGGGGTTGTGCTGCATGCCCAGATCAATGGCCTCTTCCAGGGTAAGGGGCTTCGGCTGGGCAAAGGTCACGCCACCGGCTGCAACAAGCAAGGCAAGCATCAGGGTTGATTTTTTATTGAATATCCGGTTCCTGATCGATCTTTTGCCGGAATTGTTATACCAGATGGAGAACAGCAGCGGCAATGCCACCATGGTTAGCAGGGTAGCGGTTACCAGTCCCCCGATGACAACTGTTGCCAGCGGACGTTGTACTTCAGCTCCGGCCGAGGTAGAAATGGCCATCGGAAGAAATCCCATCGCTGCTGCTGATGCTGTGAGAAGCACAGGGCGAAGGCGCTCCTTTGCCCCTTTGAGTATCAATTCGCGCATATCAGTGATGCCGCTTTTTCTCAACGCTTTCAGGTGTTCAATCAGGACTATCCCATTGAGGACTGCAACGCCGAAAAGGGCAATGAAACCTATCCCGGCCGAGACACTGAAAGGCATTCCCCTGATCCAGAGGAGCAATACCCCTCCGACAGCCGATAAGGGAATGGCGCTAAAAATCATGACGGCATCTTTTAAGGATTTAAAGGCAAAATGGAGGAAGATAAAGATCAGAAGGAGTGATACCGGTACGACAAGTCTCAACCGCCTGGTGGCGTTCTCAAGGTTTTCAAACTGACCACCGTAATCGATGTAGTATCCCGGGTCAAGTGTTACCTGGCTTTCTATCCTGCTTCGGATATCATTCATCACCGATTCCAGGTCCCTGTTGCGCACATTGACGCTCACCACAACCCTGCGGTGGGTATTGTCCCTTGAAATTTTTGCAGGACCCTGTGACAGCGATATTTCAGCAAGCTCTTCCAGGGGTATCTGCATGCCGGATGGGGTTGGAACGGGCAAATGCATCAGGTCTTCAAGATGTTGTCTATGATCTGAATGAAACCTGACCACCACATCAAACCGGCGCTCACCCTCGAAGATAACCCCTGCAGCCTCTCCTCCGAAGGCCATCGAAAGATAACGGTTCAGTGTTGCCACGCTTAAACCATGATAGGCGATTTTATCCCGTTTGTATTTTACACTCATCTGGGGCAATCCTGCCGTCTTTTCCATAATGACATCAGCCGCTCCCGGTATGCCGTCGATAAGTCTTCTGATCTCTGCTGCCTTCGTATTCAGATAGTCAAGGTCCTCCCCGAATATTTTCACCGCAATGTCAGCCCTGACCCCTGTAATCAACTCGTTAAACCGCATTTCAATCGGCTGCGTGAACTCGTAGTCGATTCCGGGTATCTGCGACAAAGCATCCTTGAATGCTTCTGCAAGGCCCTCTTTATCTTTGGCTGTGACCCACTCTTTTTTGGACTTCAGCTTGATAATCATGTCAATCTCTTCCATTGACATCGGATCAGTAGGCACTTCTGCCGCCCCTATCCTGCATACGATCTGGTCAACTTCAGGAAAATTGTCGATCAGGATATTCTCCATTTGCGTGGTCAGCTCAATGGTCCTGGATAATGAGGTCCCGGTCTTCAGTACCGGCTGGATGACAAAATCGCCCTCATCCAGGGTAGGGATGAATTCCCCGCCCATCCTTGAAAAAAGCATCACCGTGCCCAGCAGGGAAGCGACGGCCAGCCCCAGGACGATGCGCTTGTGGTTGTAAGACCAACGCATCACGGGGCAATACAGCCTGTAGGCAGTGTCCATCACGATGGTGGCAATATTCCGCCGGTTTTCCTTCTCCGGTCTGAGGAACAGTGATGATGCCACCGGAAGCCAGGTGAGCCCAAAAACCATTGCGCCAATAATGGCTAACCCGAAAGTCATGGCCATGGGCTGGAACATTTTCCCTTCAACACCACTTAACGCAAGAATTGGAATCAGGACTATAAGGATGATCACCTGTCCGAAAATGGCGGAATTCATCATTCGTGAAGCCCCGTGGAATGTGATGTTGTCAATGAGTGTCTGCCGCTTTTCCGTCAGCGTGTCCTCCACCTTGCGACTGCTGGCAGTAATCCTGACGGCGATGTATTCCACGATGATTACGGCCCCGTCAATGATGATCCCGAAATCAAGGGCTCCGAGGCTCATCAGGTTTGCATCGATCCCAACGATGTACATCATCGAGATCGTAAAAAGCAAACTGAGGGGTATCATGCTTGCGACCACGAGGGCTGATCGAAAATTCCCGAGCAGCAGCAATACGACAAAAATGACGATGACACAGCCAAGAATAAGATTCTCAGCTACGGTAAAGGATGTTTTCCCGATCAGCTCACTCCGTTCTACAATCGGATTGACAAAGACCCCTTCCGGAAGACTTTCCTGCACTTCGGCAACCCGCTCCTTGACTGCTTTGATGACCTCTTTTGAATCGGCATCCTTGAGCATCATGATCTGTCCGAGAACTTTTTCCCCTTCTCCATTGGCTGTGATGGCACCAAACCGGTTTGCATGACCAAACCGCACCTCAGCAATATCCCTGACCAGCACCGGTACCCCATCCCTGTTCGTCACCACGATATCTTCAATATCTTTAAAAGTCCTTGCAAGACCATCGCCCCTGATAAAAAAACTCTGGTTCTCTTTCTCAATGTATGCTCCTCCGGCAACCCCGTTATTCGATTCGACGGCATTGAACACATCCAGCAAGGTGATGTTGGCGGCCAAAAGGAGGCCTGGATTGATGGCGATTTCGTATTGCTTCAGATAACCGCCCCAGGTATTCACTTCAACCACCCCCGAAATCCCCGATAACTGCCTCTTGACAATCCAGTCCTGAATGGTCCTGAGCTCCGTGATGGAATAAGTATCTTCGTAGCCTGGCTTCACATCCAGAATGTATTGATAAATCTCACCAAGGCCCGTCGTGATGGGTCCCATCTCCGGAGTTCCAAACCCTTCGGGGATGTTGGCTGCAGCACTCTTGATCTTCTCGGCAATCAGCTGCCTGGGAAGGTAAGTACCCATGCGCTCCTCGAAAACAATGGTTACCACTGAAAGACCGAATTTTGATATCGAACGGATCTCGGTTACACCGGGCAGATTAGCCATCTCCAATTCAACAGGATAAGTAATGTACTGCTCAATGTCCTGGGTGGACAGGCTCGTAGAGGTCGTGATGACCTGAACCTGGTTATTGGTGATGTCGGGCACTGTACCCACAGATATCCGTGAGATGGCGTAAAACCCGAAAGCTGAGACAGATAGGGTGAAAAGAATGATGATCAGTTTGTTCCTCAAACTGAACTTTATGATTGCGTCCAACATATTGCTTTAATTCTGTTCTATTATCTATGCAAAGTAATGCTTTTATCACTTTGCCGGCATCGGTGATTTACTTATTTTATGCGCAAAGACCCAAAAATCCCACGGCTTTAGCGTGTAAGACCGGTGAAATCACATTAGCATTTTCCCTCCGGATGATCATAGACTATTCCCTGGGGTTGATAGGTCATTCTTGCCTGTTGGTATATTTCCATCATATTGATGAAGGAAACTTTAATTTGTTGATGTACTTTTGAAGAAATAAAACCAGCAAATCATGTTTTTTCTCGAATACCGCAACCGGGCCCACAGGATTCTTGTCCATGTGATCTTCTGGATCATATATGCCACTTTCTTTTCCGCGCTTACCTGGATTAATGGCAAACAACCTTTCCATGTTCTGTGGTTAAGGGCGTGGATTTTTATCCCGATCGATGTTTTCGCCACCTATTGTACGATTTACTATCTGATCCCGGTGTTTCTGATGAAACGGAGATACCTGTGGTTTGTCGCGATGTTTACGTTGCTTGCATTTGTTGTGATTTTCATGAACCAGGCTGTAAGTTATTATATCTACATCCCGATTTTTATGAAGGAGTGGGTGCGGAAAGGTTTCTTCTATTTCAGCTTCTGGCATTATCTGGTTTCCACCTATGCGGTGGTCATTTTTGCAGCCGGGGTGAAGATTTCAAAGTTGTGGCTGAAGGAACAGAAAGCCAAGGCACAACTTGAAGCCAATCAGGCACAGAGCGAACTTGCGCTGCTCAAATATCAGCTCAATCCTCATTTTATCTTCAACACCCTGAACAACATCGACACCCTGATCCATGACCAGCCAGAGCAAGCCTCCCGCTGCCTTATGAAGCTCTCGGAGATTATGCGTTATGTAGCCTATGAATCGGAGGCTGAAAAGGTGCCGTTGGAAAAGGAGGTGAGTTACCTGCAGAGTTTTATTGACCTTCAGCAGCTGAGGTTCGGCAAAAGGACGATCAGCTTCGAGGTAGATATCAGGAATACGGGGAGGTCTATCGCACCGATGCTCTTTATTCCGCTGGTAGAAAATGCCATCAAGCACGGCGACAAGCACGAACCCCTCCCATCGGTGAAGATAAAGCTGGTGGTGGATGGGCCGATTGATTTCATCGTTGAAAACAGAGTGCCCGAAATGATGACCAGCAAAGATAAAGTTGGTGGGATCGGATTAAAGAACCTGAGGCGACGCCTTGACCTGATTTATCCCGGGCAGCATGATCTGGAAAACAGGGTTGAGGGTAACCGTTATATTGCACACTTATGGATAAAGTAACGATCAGATGTGTCGCAGTGGACGATGAGCCGCTGGCTCTGGAGAAGCTGAAAGGGTTCATTGCCAAGGTCCGGTTTCTGGAGCTGGCTGGGGCATTCCAGAGTGCTATCGAAGCGATGCAGTTCATAAAGACCAACCCGGTGGATATGATGTTTCTGGATATACAGATGGATGACCTGACTGGCATCCAGTTCCTGGAGATCATGAAAGAGAGGCCTCAGGTTGTGCTCACCACGGCCTATAGCGAATATGCCCTGAAGGGGTATGAACTTGACGTAGCCGATTACCTGCTGAAACCCATCTCCTTCGAACGTTTCATGCAGGCGGTCAACCGTGTGGCTGACAAGCTGAAGCTGACAGGGAATTCCCCTGAAGATCAGACCCTGCTTCAGCAATCACCTTACTGGGCTGTCAAGGATTTTATCCTGGTGAAAGCCGACTATCACATGGAAAAGGTGGTGTTCCGTGAAATCCTTTATATCGAAGGGATGAAAGACTACCTGGGCATCGTTACCACCCAGAAAAGGATCATGACCCTGATGAATTTCAGCACGATCGAAGAGCTACTGCCACCGGTCGGTTTCTGCCGCATCCACAAATCCTACATCATAGCCCTGGATAAAATCGATAAGATCGATCGCAATCACATCATCATCCAGAAAGAGCGCATCCCTATCGGCGAGACCTACCGGAAGGCATTTTTCGAGCACCTGAAGAGTAAAGGGATAATACCTAATTAGCAAATTAGCAAATTAGCAAATTAGCACATTTTCTCCTCAAAACCCCCTGAGCGCCCTATACCGTGCTGCCCTTTTCTCCTGGGGTGTTTTCACTTCTTCAGTATAGAGCTCACTTTCCCACTCACCATACATCGGATTGGGGAAAACGATAAACCGTTCGGCAAAACTTTTCTTCAGCTCATCGACTTTTGCCATACGGTCTTTTCCTTGTGTTATTTCAAACACCTCACTGAAATCGTTGAGGTTATCACCAACCAGCAAAGCAATTTCGTAATTTTTCAGAATGGTCTGGCGGCGTGATTCCTTGGCTGACTCGCTATCTCTCAGCAGCAAGTGTTCATCTTTAACCTCCGGAAGGCCGAGTGCAGCCAGGTTTTCTTTGGTTGGTTTGCGCACCTCCTCCTTTCTGTTTGAGATGTAAACGATCTGAACGCCAAGGCTATTCACGAGGTTCAGAAATTCGACAGCACCGGGGACTGCATCAGCCCGGCCAAGGTCGCACCACTCTTTCCACATTGCAGGATAGCTGATGTTGTCCAGGATGCATTTGGCTTCGTAGGGGGAGTTGTCAAGCACAGTCTCATCCAAATCCAGCACTACTGCCAGCCCTTCGCCGGAACCTCTCCGTTTCACGATCTGCTGAATTCTCACCGAAGCCAGGTTATATGCCTGGTAGCACAAAGCTCGGTATTCAGGGGCATTCTGCTGATAGAGCACCGCCATCGTCAGGTGGTCATTTTCAGATACAAATGGCTTGTCCGCCGAAAATGAAGCAAATACGATCAGCAGGGTTACAATTGCAAGTGTGTTCTTCATCGGAAAGAATTTTTTATCAATTAAAAATTAGGAATTAGGAATCAGAAGCCAGCTTAATACCCTGACTATCAATCCCTAATCCCTAATTCCTAATTTCTAATTTCTAATTATTATCACTATGCTTTCTGTGAGAAATCCATAGCTGCCAGCCTCTCGTAGCTTGCGAAGCGCCATTTGGCATTCTCTTCAGCGGCCTGGAACAACTCCACAGCGGTTTCCGGGAAGGATTTCTTCAGTGAGAGGTAACGCACCTCAGAGTTGAGGAAGCTCTGGAAGAGATCCCACTTCGGTGGCTTGCTGTCGAGCTGGAACGGGTTCTTGTTTTCGATCTCCAGTTCAGGGTTATAGCGATAGAGGTGCCAGTAACCTGCTTCAACGGCTTTGTCAGACTGATCCTGTGTTTTGCCCATACCTGCCCTGAGCCCGTGGTTGATACAGGGGGAGTACGCAATGATGAGCGACGGCCCTTTGAAGGCTTCCGCTTCCTTGACGGCTTTCAGGAATTGGTTCTGGCTCGCTCCCATAGCAACCTGTGCAACGTAAACATAGCCGTAGGTCATTGCCATGGCGCCAAGATCTTTCTTGCGGATGCGCTTGCCGCTTGCGGCAAACTTGGCCACGGCACCCACCGGGGTGGATTTGGAAGACTGTCCGCCGGTATTGGAATAGACCTCTGTATCGAGTACCAGGAGGTTGATATCGGCGCCGCTGGCGATCACATGGTCAAGTCCGCCGTACCCGATGTCATAAGCCCATCCGTCACCACCAAATACCCATACCGATTTCTTTACGAAGTACTGTTTCAGTTCAACAAGCTCCTTCGCGGTGGGGTGGTTTTCACCGGCCAGCAGTGCGAGCACCTTTTCAGAGGCTTCCACAGAGGCAATGCCATCATCTTTGGTGTCGATCCATCCTTTCATTGCCTCCTTTGTTTCCGGGGATACGCTCTCATTCATCAGCAGTTCCATCCGGTCTTTGATGCGGTCTCTCATCTTATTGACACCCAGTGCCATTCCGAGGCCATATTCGGCGTTGTCTTCAAAGAGTGAGTTTGCCCATGCCGGACCGTGCCCTTTGGCATTTTCACTGTAAGGGGTTGAAGGTGCAGAACCACCATAGATGGAGGAGCATCCCGTGGCATTGGCAACCATCATCCTGTCACCGTAGAGTTGTGTGATGAGCTTGATATAGGGAGTTTCACCGCAACCGGCACAGGCTCCTGAGAACTCAAACAGGGGTTGTGCAAACTGGCTGTTCTTGACGCTTTTGAACTTGTCAACCGGAGCCTTGTATCCCACTTTTTCATGCATGTATTCAAAACGTTCGATTTCAGCTTCCTGGGAACCGAGAGACATGAGCTCAAGTGCTTTGGCAGGTGCCGGGCATACATCAACGCAGTTGCCACAGCCGGTGCAGTCGAGTGGGCTCACCTGGATCCTGAATTCAAGCCCTTCATAAGCAGGTCCCTTGATGGTCTGTGAGACCGTGCCTGCAGGAGCATTGGCCTTGTCTTCGGCATTGAGCAGGAAGGGCCTGATGGCAGCGTGGGGGCATACATAGGCGCATTGGTTGCACTGGATGCAGTTCTCGGGGATCCATGCCGGAACGTGAACGGCAATACCGCGCTTCTCATAGCGGGTTGTACCAGATGGAAAAGTGCCGTCTTCACGTCCAAGGAATGCGCTGACCGGCAGATCGTCACCCTTCATCGCATTGATCGGGTTCACGACATTCTTTATGAAATCCGGCAGGTTTTGCTCTGCGCCTGGTTTTTCTGCGGAATAGGCAGCCCATTCTGCTGGAATTTCAACCCTGGTAGGCTGGCCACCCCGGTCAACAGCTTCGTTGTTCATTTTTACCACGTCTTCACCTTTGAAACCGAAA
>JAWOGX010000286.1:0-4474 GCA_046496455.1 Bacteroidales bacterium
GTACGCACAGATTACCGGGATGATACTGCTGCTGGGGCTCCTTGTGGCAGCCAACGGCAACGACATTTTCCGGCACTGCAGTTAAAGCAGGGCCGATTACCCCTCGATCTTATCCCGGAGAGATTTGAACCCCTCTCCGATGATCTCATTGGCGTCCATCACCGTCATAAAGGCAGTAGGATCGATCTGCAGGATGTGGTCCTGCAGCATGGCCACCTCCCTCCTGCTCACCACGGTGAAAATGATCTGCTTTGAGGCACCGTTGTACATCCCTTCGCCACGGATATAGGTTCCGCCCCGGTTCAGATCATTGATGATCTTGTTGCGGATGTCCTCATGTTTTTCACTGATGATGAAGAGTGTTTTATCGTAACTGATCCCTTGCAGGATTACGTCAATCACCTTTCCGGTGATGAAGATGACGATCCATGAGTACAGCGGGATTTTCCAGTCCTGGAATGCCAGCAGGCCGACCAGCACGATGGCAGAATCGACATAGATCAGCAGCTGCCCGACAGGGAGCCTGGTATATTTGGAAATGATCATGGCGATGATGTCGGAGCCCCCTGAAGTAGCTTTGGATTTGAAAACAAGGCCAAGGCCCACTCCGAGCAGGACGCCACCGAAAACTGTGGAGAGGAGCACATCATCGGGCACCAGTGCCTGGTAACCCCAAAGGTAGCTGAGCAGGTCTGTCCAGATGGCAGTCAGGGTGAATCCCACGACGGTTTTCACGCCAAACCTGGGGCCGAGCACTTTGATCCCGATGATGGTTAGGGGGATATCCATGGATAACGCCACAATGCCGATCGGCAACCCTTCCGGGGCAAAGGAAAACATACCCTTCGTGAGATGGTGAAGCACAATGGCGATGCCATACACACCACCCGGAGCCAGTTTATGCGGCGAGATGAAGAACACGAATCCGGCAGCCATGATGAAGGTACCGATGGCGATAAAAAGATAAGCCCTGAACCATGCTTTGGAGAATAGCTTCTCTTTGGATAAGAATGACATAACGATCTGTTTTGAAAAAGGGGGCAAAGATAATAAATCACATCGGATCCTCAACACCGGGGGTTGAAAGCTAATCCTCCCTGATTGGATTCCGGTCTCCGGCTTTCCGGTTGACAAGGAAAACGCCGGTGAGAATAACCGCGACCCAGATAAAATAATGGGATTTAAAGGGCTCTCCGTCGGCGATGCCTGCCATCGTGGCCACGATGGGGATAAGATAGGTTACCGAAGAGCTGAGAATGACGTTGGTGGTTTTGATCAGATAATTGAAAAGCATCAGTGCAAGGGCTGACCCGACCACGCCAAGAATACCCACATAGAGGAATCCCCATTCCACCCCCGGCAGTGACATGCGCAGTTCAAGGGGTGTAAAAGCAAAAAGGTACCCCAGCGCGAGGGGGCCAATCAAAAGGAAGCTGAAACTGGTAATATCCACGGAATGGAGATGGGAAAGCTTTGTTTTTACGATATTGACGTTAAAGGCGTACAGGATTGTTGCCAATACAATTAAAAGGCTATATCCGATCTTTACATCCATTACACCACCATTCACCGAATGCATCAGTGCCAGGGCACCGATCAATCCGATGATGACCCCGATGATATTGATCAGCCCAAATTTTCGTTTAAAGAATGTCATGGCAACCACCAGGGTGAAAATCGGGGTCATGGAGTTGAGGATGCCTGCCACAGCGCTGTCAATAACCTGTTCAGCATAGGCAAAAAGAACGCTGGGAACAAGATAGCCGATAAATCCCGAAAGGAAAAGCCACCCTGCATCCGCGCGTTTAAATCGCCTGGTCCTTGCAAGGGCAAATGGGAGGAGGAAGAGGAAAGCCATCACCACCCTGAGTGTGCCCACTTGTTCCGGGGTAAAATAAATCAGCCCGTATTTGATCAGGATAAATGAACTGCCCCAGGTTATTGCCAGGAGCGCCAGAATCAGCCAAGATAACCACATCGTATTGATCTTCATTCACAATGCGGGTTAGCCACGAATGTATTCCATATCTTTTACTTCATCAAAACTGATTAGCGCTTCCATTGCTGAAGGATGAACCAGCACCTCTTCAACACTTTTTTCAGGAAGATGTTCTCCGCAGAGCTCCTCTTTCACAAAAATAAAATTGCTGCCATACGCATTGGCACCCACCAACCGGTATCCTTTTCGCCTGGCGAGCTTCACCATGGCCACAGGAGATGCCCCATGGTACACAGGGTGCCTGCCAGGAAATACATAATCGGGATCATAAGGGACCACGATATCGTGGAACCCGAACTCGACATGGGTTTCGATGATCACAACCCGTGGTGAGGCCACTTCCAGGGCTTCCCAAACCCAGTAATCATTGCCATCAATGTCGATGGAAAGCAGATCCACCTCTCCGGCGTAGCCAGCTTCTTCAACAAGCTGGTTGATGTTTTCCTTTTTCACCATGGCACAAACGAACTTCGGCTGATAGTACCAGGGGTTGGGATGTCTGGCATAGAACCTTCTGCCCCTTTTTACCGAAGTGGCATTGCCATCGATAAACAATCCATGGAACCCAAAGTGAAAGTAGAGGTTGGCGCAGTTGCTGTTGATCCCGTCATCAGCTCCTATTTCGATGAATGTTTTATTTTTTATGCCTATAATTGAAAATATGTAGACTAACTTACCATCCTCTTCAAATTGGGAGAAGACTTTAAATCCAGTATTTTCGATACCGGGAAGATTTCCGGTGCGGGCAGATTCCTGGTAATGGTGGAAAAGGTGTCGTTGCTGGATGCCCACCAAAGGTGCCAGTCGCTCTTTAACCAGAAAATAGTAGAGCCGTCCTTTGACGGCATTCCGGATCGCTCGCATCATAGGTATTGCATTATTTCACAAGGATTTTCGGTTCCATCATATCAAGCATGGCATATTTGACCCCTTCACGGCCCAGGCCGCTGTCTTTGATGCCACCATATGGCATGTGGTCCACCCTGAAGGTTGGGACGTCGTTGATGATCACTCCACCTGCTTCGATCCGGTCGAAGGCGAGGTCCATCTCTCCGATGCTGTTGGTGAAGACGCCGGCCTGAAGGCCAAAACGGCTGTTGTTCACCATCGAGATGGCATCTTCAAACCGGGAATAAGATTCCAGGGTTACCACTGGTCCGAACACTTCCATGGCACAAACTTTCATCCCGGGTTTGGTGGCAGTAAGGATGGTAGGCTCAAAAAATGGCCCTTTCCGCAACCCACCGCAGAGAATTTCTGCTCCGTTGGCTACAGCCTCATCCACCCATTCTTCAACCCGTTTGGCATTCGCATCGTCAATCATTACCGAGATGTCGGTTGCCGGATCGAGCGGATCTCCTTCCCTGAGCTGCCTGGTAAGCTCAACGAACATGGCTGAGAAATGATCAAAAACATCCTGATGCACAAAAATCCGCTGGGTATGGATGCAGACCTGCCCTGAATACGCAAAGGCCCCGACAACGGCTTTTCTGGCCGCTTCATCAATATTGGCCGTATCGGTAACGATCAGACCGGCATTTCCGCCCAGTTCGAGAACTACTCTCTTTTTCCCAGCCTGCTTTTTCATCTCCCACCCCACTTCAGGGGAGCCTGTGAAAGTGAGCAGATTAAATCTTGGATCGGTCACCAGCAGATTTCCTGCAATCCGGTCAAGCGGGAGTACCGAGAGGGCTCCTTTGGGCAGTGCCGTCTGGTCTGCAATCCTGGCCAGGAGCAAGGTGGAGAGAGGGGTTGCTGTAGCAGGTTTGAGGATGACCGGGCATCCGGCAGCCATGGCGGGGGCGATTTTATGGACAGCAAGGTTCAGTGGAAAGTTGAATGCAGCGATGGCAGCCACCAGGCCTACCGGGAAATATTTCACCATACCCTCTTTCTTTGTTCCGGCGGGGGTCCAGTCGAGAGAGATATATTCTTTGGGAAGCCGCTTTGCCTCTTCGGCGGCAACCCTGAAAACCTGGATGGCCCTCAGCACTTCTCCGGAAGCATATCTGACCGGTTTGCCAGCTTCCATGGCCAACACGGCGGTGAACTCCTCCATGTTATCCTCAATTCCGCTGGCCATCTCATTAAGGATGTCTGACCGCTGATAGGATGGCATCTGTTTCATCTCCTCCTGAACCCTTTGTGCGGCAAGAATTGCTGTTTCAAGGTGTTCAGCATTTGCTCTCCAGGTTGATGCGAAGGGTTGTCCGGTATAAGGGTTGATCACCTCCAGCAAATCTTCCCCTTCGGTGAAATTCCCCCCGCAATAAAAAGGGTAAGAAATCATGACGGTAAGTTTTGTCCAAAGATAGGGAGAATAGTTGAGAGTCGAGAGTTGAGAGTTGAGAGTTGAGAGTTGAGAGTTGAGAGTCGAGAGTTGAGAGTTGAGAGTCGAGAGTCGAGTGTTCAGTGTTGACTCTCGACTGATGACTCTCGACTGATGACTCTCGACTGATGACTCACTCCTTCAGG
>JAWOGX010000013.1:0-8944 GCA_046496455.1 Bacteroidales bacterium
ATTGAAGCCAGTTCAAGGATTGTCTGGTCGATATCGGTGACACCATCGCGGTGCATGAATGTGGGTGTGGTTGTCAGGCCATCAATGATCCCGAGGGTAACTGCCTCCCGTATTTCACTGATGTTGGCTGAATCGAGGTATAGTTCCATATTTTATTTGTATTTCGTGGCAATAGCATGAATTTCGAGCAGCGGCACAAGAAACGCCTCGAGATCATATACACAGAGCTGGCTGGCAGCATCGCAAAGAGCCGCAGAGGGATCGGGATGAGTCTCAATAAAGAGGCCATCAATGCCGGCAGCAACGCCGCTACGCGCCAACACCGGAAGGAACTCCCGGGCTCCACCGTCAGGGTCAGCACTGGGGATCCCGTATTTCCTTATGGCATGGGTGACGTCGAAAATGACCGGATAACCTGTTTCTGCAAGGTAGTGGAACGCCCGGGGATCAACCACCAGGTCATTGTATCCAAACGTGTAGCCCCGCTCTGTCAGCAGGATTCTATGATTCCCTGTTGACTCAACCTTCGCAACCGGTTTGGCCATGTTTCCCGGTGCCAGGAACTGTGCATGCTTGAGATTGATTGCGCAGCCCGTTGATGCGGCAGCGGTCACAAGTTCTGTCTGCATAACAAGGTAGGCAGGGATCTGAATCACATCCAGCACTTCGGCGCAGGCAGGGATCTGATCAGGGTAATGGACATCGGAAAGCACAGGAAACCCATAATCCTCCCTGATCCGCTGCAACACCTTCAGCCCCTCCTCCAGTCCCGGTCCACGGTAATACCCGGCATCGCTCCGGTTATCCTTCATAAATGATGATTTGAAAATCACCGGCAGGCTTAGCCGATCCGAAACCTCTTTCAGCTTTTCCGCTGTGCGAAGCATCACCTCATCCGATTCAATGACACAAGGCCCTGAGATCAGAAACAGCTGGTCACTTCCGCAACTGATTCCCCCAACTTCTACGATCGTCTTCTGTATTTTCATCAACATTTCCCAAAATCATTTTACACCACGTTAAAAAAAAAGCGACAATAATCTGCTCAAGGCCCGGGAGTAATGATCCATTCCACTTCTTCCTCCCAGTTAGCCCTGATGTTGACCGGGTTGGCAAGGGACAAAACCCTTTCAGGCTGCAGCCTTCTCCAATAATCACCTGTGTCCCAACGGCCGTTTTGATTGATGTCCTTAATCACCTTAAGGAAATAACGTGAAGGTTTCAGCGGGTAAAAAGTCTCCGTTTCCCCCGAAACAATGGGGCGTTCCTCAAGAATGGCTGATTTCTCGTCCAAAAGAAGTAACAGCAACCCCCCTTGGTAAACAGAGTCTGTTGAAACTGTAACTTTCAGTGTCCCGAAATTCTCCGGGACATCAACACTGAAAGCCCAGTCCACGGAATCGTTAAAGGTTCCGTCCCAGCCCTTGCAGGCTTTTTCAGGGATGACCATCCGGTAATTCATGTTGGCAACAAGCGGGTTCTTAAGGGTGAATCGCTTTTTCAGCAGCGAGTCACCGGTGGTCAGGATCAGCGGAACTGTGTCGGTCTCTGAAATCAACACCGCATCCTTCGTGTCGAAAGAGAGCAGAGGGATACTGAAAAAGACTTCAGGTTTCCGGGATGGGTGAATTTTTTCGGTCCTGGGCACATCCATACTGATACCGACCCTGGGGTCGAGCTGTCTGCCCCTTCCCCCCAGCACCGGTTGCCGCAGAGGAATAAAAAGCGTATCGGTGGATGAGGCATGACGAATGATCACCGGCAAAGTATCGCTTGTATGCTCTTGCAGCCAGACCCACATGGTGTCTTTTTGACTACTCCATTCAACACCGGAAATATCGCGCAATCCCGGGTCAGCAATCAGCACTTCCGCGTCTTTCAAAGGATAGCGGTAAGAGATCAGGACTTTATAGCGTGAATCCGACCTTGAAGCGGTTATCCGCTGAATGCTGTCTTCCCCCTTGAACATATAAAGCGCGTGGTCTGGGACCGATGGGGTAGGTGGTAGAACAACCGGTGCCCGGGTTGAATCGACGGCCATTGAAACGGAATCCGGTAGCATTGTCCCCATAGCGGTATCCGCAACTGATTTGGCCAAAAACCGGGGAGTGGTGGGCTCAGGGTGAAAGGCAACCGGCTCGGTGATCAGATCATACAGCATGTTGTTGTTCAGATCGGCAACGGCCACAAGGTGGTATGACCCTTCAGCCAGATGCCTGAAGACGAAATTCCCTGACTTGTCGGGTCTGGTCACATATCGTGGAATCTCCCTTGAAAAGGCAGAATCGGAAACGGGATCGGTGTAAAGCAAAACAAAAACATTCTCCTCCATTTTCTGATCCAGGGCATTCAGCACCTTACCACGAAGTTCAAGCGAATCAATAAAATCACCGGTGGAAAAGAAATAGGTGTAGCTTACCATGGGATTATTTTCAGTGATATCCTTGATGGCATCCCCGAAAAAGAAGGCATACGTAGTAGCCGGGAGCAAAGTGTCCGGGAAACTGACGGTGAGTGATTTTCCCCGGAGCCTGAACTTTGGCATCTCAGCGAGAGGAGGAGAGATCAGCATCTGTTGTTGCAGATTGCCAAGCTGAACATATTCATCGAATTGTAAGGTAAAGGAATGACCGGAAAAGTTTACCGCACCCGACTCCGGGATTCCGGTGATGACCTCCGGTGGCGACGTATCCTTCGGCCCTCCTGACGGAGATACAATATTGGCACAGGAGATTACCGCAAACATCAGCAGCATTGCTGCCACTGATTGCAGAATCCTTTTCATGCGGACATTTCCATTGGACGATACCATCATAACCTGTAATCAATATATTGTTTAGAAAGCCTGCGAACAGGCAGCCAGGCAGCAATGAACCCAATCGCCATCACCGTTGCGAAGATCAGGAAAAAATCGGGCAACGCAAGCTTCACAGGGTACGAGTCGATAACCAGGGTCTCGGCATTGGCGATGGAAATAACGCCATAGGTTTGCTGGATCCATGCAAGCACACCCCCGATGAACAATCCTGACAACACGCCAAAGAATGAGATCTGCAACCCTTCAAGCAGGAAAATTCTCCTGATTGTTCTGTTGTTTGCCCCCATGGTTTGAAGGATGGCGATATCCTTCTTCTTTTCAAGGATGAGCATTGTCAATGACCCGATTATGTTAAAAATAGCCAATAGAAGAATAAAGGCCAGAATGGCAAAGATGGCCCACTTTTCGGACCGGATGATTTTATACAATAATTCCTGCTGCTGGAACTGGTCCTGCACCTGGAATTTTTCACCGAGGATTTCTGCCAGCTGCCTTTTAATGTCGCGGCTGCTGGTCCCCGGGGCAAGGCCAAGTTCGACGGAGGTCACTTCAGACGTGTAATCAAGCAGCTCACGCATAAAAGCAATCGGAACCAAACCGTATTTGTTGTCGATGTCCTGCTGGATCGCGAAGACCCCGGCCGGAAACATATTCAGTGCAATAAAAGAAACATCTCCGGGTGACGCTGTCCGACCAGGTACATAAACCTCTACGGGGTTTTGCAGGTCGTGAATGGCAGCCCCAAGCTTGTAAGCAACACCTGCACCCAGCACCCCCCTTGTAATCCCCGATTCACTGAGGATAAAATCACCTGCATAGATCATGGTATCAATGCCTGTCATGGCATCATAATGCTCCCCTACCCCTTTCAGTGTAGCGATATGCTGTTTCTCACGATACCTGAGCAATGCAATCTCTTCCACCACCTCCTGGTAATAAATAACCCCCGGAATCTTTTTGATTTCCACGATAACGTTCTGGTCCAGCGTGAATGTTTTCCCTTCAGCGGCAGTAATTCTGACGTCGGCATGAAACGCATTGAAGAGGCTGAGCACAACACCTTCAAACCCGTTAAAAACCGACAATACCAGAATGAAAGCGACACTTCCCCCCATGACGCCAACAGCCGAAATGGCTGAAATCAGGTTGATCGCATTGTGCTTTTTCCTGGAGAGCAGGTACCGCCGGGCAATATAGAGGGGGAAATACATGACGGACAGATCAGCTTTTCAGGAGTCGGTCAATATGCTCGATGTAGTCCAGGGAGTCATCTTCGAAGAATTCAAGCACGGGAATCACCCGCAGCTGGTGCCGCATGTCCCTGCCAAGCTGGAAGCGGATTTCATTTCCCTTCTCGCGCACCTTCCGCATCACATCCTGTTTGTCGGCAGCCCCAAAAATGCTGAGGTGAATCCGGGCGATCTGCAGGTCTTTGGTAACGGCAACCTTAGTCACAGTAACGAGGATCCCTGGCCCCCAGACTGCACCGCCCGTGCGTTGAAACAAAGACCCCAGTTCCTTCTGAATCTGTTTTGATACTTTCTGCTGCCTGACCGATTCCATAATTTTTCAAAGATGTTAAACGGCAAAGATAGCGATTCATACCATACCTTTGCACCCGGCTTTCCTTTTCGGAAAAGATCCGGGGCCATCCTTATGAACATGATGCTGTATTTATTCACAATCTGAATTTATTTTATTGATATTCTGATTTATATGGGAGATATTATCATTTCAGAACTGAATTGGCCAGAAGAAAGAATGGTCACGTTCATCAGGGAACACCATGTGATGACCCTTGCCACATCATCCGGGTCAAACCTGCCGTGGTGTGCTTCATGTTTCTATGCGTATATTGATGACCGGAACTGGTTTGTTTTTACTTCGGATGATGACACGCGCCATGGCAGGGAGATGTTGGCCAATCCGAATGTGGCCGTATGCATTGCCCTTGAAACAAAGATAACGGGACGCATACGCGGAATACAGATGGCCGGCCTGGCAAGAAAGGCATCAGGGGAGGATCTTCCCCTGGCTTCAAAGTCGTTTTTAAGGCAATTCCCAATAGCCATGCTCAAAAAAACCACACTCTGGATATTTGAACCCGATCATATAAAAATGACCGATAACAGGCTTGGATTCGGGAAAAAACTGGTCTGGAACCGATCAGCACAGCCGGACAAAACAGCGTCGGATACCCGACCCTTTTGAACGATGCAATACTCATTTTCAAGGATTAACAATTCTTTAACACGACTACTTCCTCTGCTTTAACCCTTTAAGTGTTTTCGTTAATAACTATGGGGAATTGTTAAAAAAAATCTGTTGGTGACAGGGCGCACTGTCACTATCTTCGTTAACGGAAAAGCTCAGGCTTTTTTTTCATTTTAGACCGTAAGAACCAAGTTGTTACCGAAAGCCATTCATTAACTTTTTATTAAATCCGGATGGAAGTTAAAGCGTACCCAGAGACCACCCAGGTTGACCAGAACCAGGAAAAAGAGAGCAAATTGTATGAATCGCTGAAGACACGGCCGAGACCGGAATTGGAGAGCGACATGGATAAACCGCAGGAATCAGGGGCACAGGAGCCCGGCAACATATCCTCTGAACATCATAATGCGAGCCAGCCAACGTGGAGTTTTGAGGAAGCGCTGGAGGCTTCCACGCGTTATTTCAGGGGCGACAGCCTGGCTGCCAATGTGTGGATCAGCAAATACGCCTTAAAAAACAGTGCAGGGGATCTTTTTGAGCGCACCCCGGATGATATGCACCGCCGCCTGGCCAGGGAGATCGCCCGGATAGAGAGCCGGTATCCCAATCCCATGAGCGAAGATCTGGTGTTTCATCTGCTCAGGGATTTCAGGTACATCGTACCCCAGGGCAGCCCTATGGCAGGCATCGGCAACGATTTCCAGATCGGGTCCCTCTCCAATTGCTTTGTCATCGGCCATGACGGTCCATCCGACTCCTACGGTGCGATTATGAAAACAGACCAGGAACAGGTTCAGCTGATGAAACGTCGTGGTGGCGTCGGGCACGACCTGAGCCATATCCGTCCGAAGGGCAGCCCCGTCAAGAACAGCGCCCTCACCTCTACCGGCATTGTACCTTTCATGGAGCGGTTCTCGAACTCCACCCGTGAGGTAGCCCAGGATGGCCGCCGAGGAGCCCTGATGCTCAGCATATCGATTAAACACCCTGATGCAGAACATTTTATAGATGCCAAACTCGAACAGGGAAAAGTCACCGGAGCCAATGTGTCGGTCAAGATCACCCATGAATTCATGGAGGCGGTCAGATCCGACAGTGAATTTGTCCAGCAATATCCCATCGACTCCCCATCCCCACAATACACGCGAACCATCCGGGCACGGGAACTCTGGAACAAAATCATCCACAACGCTTGGAAATCGGCAGAACCGGGGATCCTCTTCTGGGATACCATCATCCGGGAATCAGTACCCGACTGTTATGCAGATATGGGGTTCAGGACCGTCTCCACCAATCCTTGCGGGGAAATCCCGCTTTGCCCTTACGACAGTTGCAGGCTCCTGGCCATAAACCTCCTGAACTATGTTGAAAATCCATTCACCCCGCAGGCAAAGTTCAACACAGCGCTTTTCAGGGAGCATGTCCATTATGCACAAAGGATGATGGACAACATCGTCGATATGGAAATCGAGAAGGTTGACAGGATTCTGGACAAGATCAACCGTGACCCGGAAGAGGAGGAATTAAAACGGGTTGAAAGGAACCTTTGGATGAACATCCGCCAGAAAGGGCTGGAGGGGCGCCGCACAGGCCTTGGCATTACCGCGGAAGGGGATATGCTGGCAGCACTTGGATTGCGTTATGGCTCCGAAGAAGCCATTGATTTCACTGTAAACATTCACAAAACACTGGCTATAGAAGCCTACCGGGCTTCAGTGACAATGGCAAGGGAACGTGGTCCCTTCCCTGTTTTCAGCTACCAGAAAGAGGCAGACAACCCAATGATCCGCCGCATTGCTGAAGCAGATCCCGGGCTTTATGAAGAGATGAAAACATACGGCCGAAGGAATATTGCACTCCTTACCATCGCCCCTACCGGCACCACCAGCCTGATGACCCAGACCACGTCGGGCATCGAGCCGGCTTTCCAGGTGGTTTACAAAAGGCGCAGGAAAGTGAACCCCAACGACAAGAATGTCACAATCACCTTTACCGACCAGGTAGGAGACGCCTGGGAAGAATATGTGGTGCTCCATCATCAGTTTATCAATTGGCTCGAAATCAACGGTTATGATCCGGATGCTGTAGTAAAACTCCCTGAAGATGAACTCGATGCCATCGTGGCAAAATCGCCCTATTACAAGGCTACGGCCAACGATATCGACTGGCTGGCCAAAGTAAAGATGCAGGGAGCCGTGCAAAAATGGGTGGACCATTCCATAAGCGTCACCGTGAATGTACCGGAGCGCACCACGAAAGAACTCGTTGGGCAAATTTACCTGTCTGCATGGGAAAGCGGTTGCAAGGGTGTTACGGTCTATCGCGACGGGAGCCGGGATGGAGTGCTCATTTCATCCAAAGAAAAATCCCAGGAAACGGGGTTTTCTGAAACCAAAGCCCCACGCAGGCCTGCCAGGCTGGAAGCCGAAATCGTGCGGTTCAGCAATCAGGAGGAGAAATGGATTGCTGTGGTAGGCCTTTACGAAGGCCGCCCATATGAGATATTCACCGGTAACGCCGACCATTTCTGGATCCCGGCCTGGGTGGAAAAAGGATGGGTGATCAAGAGCCGGAACGAAGAGGGTGTTTCCAGGTATGACTTCCAGTTCGAAGATCATGATGGATACAGAATCACCATTGAAGGACTGTCAAGATCATTCAACAAAGAGTACTGGAATTACGCCAAACTGATTTCCGGAATTCTCCGCCACGGTATGCCCCTCCATTTTGCCGTGGATATCATCTCGAAACTCAATTTTGAAGCCGATACCATAAATAATTGGAAATTCGGTCTCGAAAGGGCACTGAAGAAATTCATCCCTGACGGCACCCCGGTAAAGAAATCACAATGCCCCAATTGCGGGGAAGAAGGGACTTCCCAGTATATGGAAGGTTGCCTCACCTGCTCCAACTGTGGCTACTCAAAATGCGGCTGATCTGCCTGTCACCGTCCGGATCGGTAAGTAATGCGGGTTATTTCCTGCCATAATCGGCAGGGATTTCGCCCCATCCCCGGGTATCCCATTTCAGCACAGGATTCGTGTACTTGTTATTTTTAAGCCACGCTTCAGCCCTGTGGATATAATCAAAAAGCTGGCTGTTCAGCTCATTCTGCGCCAGTTTGGTATTGGCCCTGCAATCCCTGACCCATTTCATGGCGGTCTTTGAGTCTGTATAAACCGGCACTGTCAGTCCCTCCTTCTTCAGCAAGGCTAATCCATGAACGATAGCCAGGAACTCCCCGATGTTTACCGTACCCTCCGGATACGGACCCATCCTGAAATATTCCGAACCATCCCCTACCCATACACCCCGGTATTCCATCACTCCGGGATTACCACTGCAGGCTGCATCTACAGACAAAGCATCCTTCAAGGGAGATGACCCGGTTTCCCCTGTTTTCGCAACCATGGCCTTCTTACTGCCGACCTTTGCAAACTTCCAGTAATTACCCCTGAATGCCACCTCCGCCTCAGCCAGCGTTTCAAAACCCATGTACTTCGCTCCGGGATGACCACCAACAGATGCCTGGCATTCTGCCCAGGTTTTGAATATGCCTTTTTCCCTCCCCTCCCAGACTACATAAAATTTCTTTTTCGCCATGGTCACTCCCCGAATTTGCTGTTGCGTACAAAAATAGAAAGATTAATCCCCGATAAATCAAGCATAATGATCATATATTTGCATATCAATGTATTTTTTTAACTAATTTTCACCCCCAAATTAAACCTTAAGAAACATCATTCGTCAAAAAGGCTGAAGAGGAAAATCCTCCGCTGAATATTGTTGAAACAAAACAGTAAACCCATAAAAACCCTGTTAAGATGAAAAAACTGACCTTTCTCCTGCTCACGTTGCTGCTCAGCCTGGGCGTGTTCTACCAACCTGCCAAAGCATCGCACATCGCAGCAC
>JAWOGX010000067.1:0-3311 GCA_046496455.1 Bacteroidales bacterium
ATGAAGCTGCCGGCAGGTTTATCCCTACGGCCGGTTACCCGGAGCCACCGGAGATCATCCGCGAATGGCCCTGGCGCGGTGACATGAGAAGGGTGCCAGATAGGGCGAATGCCCCCTTCTCATGTCACCGCGCCAGGGCCATTCGCGGATGATCTCCGGTGGCTCCGGGTAACCGGCCGTAGGGATAAACCTGCCGGCAGCTTCATCGTAATGGCTGATAAACTCCCTCACTTGTTCCCTGGTGATCACCCACATCCGGTCCCAGGCTTCACAACCTGCAGGATCGGCGGTGGCGCTGCCATGGATACTGAGCGGCCCCGGCCAGAAATCATTGCCTCTGATTCGATATACCTGCGCTGCCAGCCGCAGCTGCCCGTTGGGATCCAGGCCACCAATCCAGATCGCACCATTCCATACTGAAAACTTGCCCGATCCTTTGGGTACCTCATATATTTGATTACCCTGCAAGTCCCACCACATATCACCTCCCACCTGTATCCTTGCCCTCACATTGGCGATGTCCAGTTCTGCCCAGCCGGTAGCCGGCAAGCATCCGGACCCGATTTTCTGACCCACTTCAGACACCTTCGGTCTGCCTGCCTGCATCGCAACCGGATGAAAGAGAAAAATGATCATGAAAATTATGCCAGCAAACCCGGGAATAAATGTGTAATGACAGCGAACCATAGCACCTCCTGTATTGTCAGGTTTGCACCAGAAAAAACGATGGTGAAATATACGAAATCTTTCCTGAAATCTCCGAATGGATCAGTTAAAGGTTTTCCAACAATTGGCGGAGGCTTCAGCCTCCGGTAAAAAATTATCAGCAAGATATATGATTTGTTTCTGTAATGCAGTATATTTGCATTGTTAAAGAAATATAATCGCTATGAATTACCTTGAATTCAGGAACAGGTTTTTTGATCTGGCTTGTTTCAGCAACCACCAGGTGTATACCTGGCACCCTGATTTCGATAGGAACAACCTAAGCCGATGGGTGAACAAAGGTTTACTCATCAGACTCAAGCAGGGTTTCTATACATTTCCGGAATATCTGGAAAAATCTGGCTATGCATTCTTTTTTGCCAACCGCATCTATAACCCCTCCTACATCAGTCTTCATTCTGCTCTTGCGTTTTACGGGTTGATCCCTGAATTGGTAGCACAAGTCACAAGTGTAACAACGCTCAAAACAGCATCCTTTGAAAACAGCGCAGGGTTCTTTTCCTATAAGAGTATCAGGGAGAATTTGATGTTTGGCTATGAAATGCGGACCCTCACCGATGAGCGCCCCGTCAGATTTGCCTCACCTGAAAAAGCCCTGCTGGATCTGCTTTATCTTTATCCCTTTTACGATACCAGTGAAGAGATGGAGGCTTTGCGTCTGGATGATTCTTTCCTGCAAACTGATCTGAACAAAGAACTAATCCGGGATTACTGCAAAGCATTTAAAAGCAAAGCGATGTTAAAAAGGGGAGAATTACTTCTGAAAACCTACAACCTATGATACAGCTGGATTTCATCCGGGGCTATTTCCCCGAACACATCAGGCATAACCGTCTGTTTGACACCTACATGCTAAAAGAATATCTTCAGTTGCTGATACTCGATTATTTGTCCAACACCCCATACATGAAGAAGATGACTTTTATCGGGGGTACCTGTTTACGACTAATAAAAGGGATTGACCGTTTTTCAGAAGATCTTGATTTTGATTGCGATGATATTACACTTGAAGAGTTTAACCAGATGACTGATGGCATTTTGCTTATGCTTCGCAGGAATGGGATCATGGCAGAAACGAGGGATCGTGAAAATGCCCGGCTGACAGCATTCCGGAGAAGCATCTTCTTTCCCGGGATGCTATTCTCGCTTGGTCTGACAGGACACAGAACAGAGCGGTTGCTGATTAAAATTGAAGCCCAGGATCAAGGGGTTCAATATGTCGCCGAGACTGCCAATATCAAAGGTTGTGGTTTTTACTTTCCGCTACGGGTGCCGCCTGATGGGGTTTTGTGCTCCATGAAGATAGCTGCGATGCTTTCCAGGTCGAAAGGACGTGATTTCTATGATGTAATTTTCCTGTTGGGGCTTACAAAACCAGACTACACCTTTCTGAATGAAAAATGTGGAATAGGCAATATGATTGAACTAAAAACAGCCATCTCAGATCTTCTCAGGCACACCAGCCTGGAAAGGAAGATGAAAGACTTTGAACACCTGCTGATCATACCATCCAACAATAAAAAAATCCTGCATTTCGACCGTATTGTTGAAGGATATCTGACTGAACAGTAAATTCCTCAATGCCGGAGGTGTTCTCTTTGCAGGAGGCTTCAGCCTCCGGGAAAAGAGTAAATTCTTTTATCTTTGAAAAAAAATACCATGGCATCAGATATCCTCCTGCAGCTGAGGGAAGCGCTTGCCTCTCAAGCTGATGAAGCCACCCGAAAGAATGGTGAGCGCTATTTCAAGAGCGATCAGAAGAGTGTGATCATTATGTACGGGATCAGGAGCGCTACAGTTACGCAGATAGGGAAAACCTTTTTGCAGACCCTGAAGCATGAAGAGAAACACACCATTTTCGGATTGTGTGAGGATTTATGGGCATCCGGAATGATGGAAGAGTCTTTCATTGCCTGCCAGTGGTCTTACAGCCGAAAGCGTGACTACACCCCTGACGATTTCACGGTTTTTGAGCGTTGGGTCGGCCGTTACGTCAACAACTGGGCCTCGTGTGACACGTTATGCAACCACACCATCGGGACACTGGTGGAGATGTATCCTGCATTCATCAACGACCTTAAACGGTGGGCTGAAAGTCCGAACCGCTGGCTGCGACGTGCTGCTGCCGTCTCTCTGATCGTGCCCGCCAGAAAAGGGCTCTTCCTCCGGGAAATCCTGGAAATCGCCACCATATTACTGCATGATAAAGACGACATGGTGCAGAAAGGGTACGGATGGATGCTCAAAGTGGCCAGCCAGCAACACCTGGATGCTATCTTCCAATTCGTTCTCAACCACAAAGCTACAATGCCCCGCACCGCAGGGCCAGTTGGGTCGCTGCGTCGCTTATCTCCGGGTAGCCGTAGCTCGCGCCAGATCCTTTGAGGCTGTGGGCGATCCGTCTGGCCAAATCGATCGAATTGGGATCTCCGGCCGCGATCGGTTCAACCAGGACTTCGAGTGCCCTTGCCTGGTCGACCACCGAATCACGAAAAAACTGTTGTAGCTCGTCCATCGATTCATCGATCGGTCGTTCCGCGGCCGCGCTGAAGGGAGATCGCTCGAACAGTCAGACGCTGGTTCGG
>JAWOGX010000150.1:0-8496 GCA_046496455.1 Bacteroidales bacterium
CACCTGCCCGTGACACCACCAGCGACGCTGCTCCGTATGCCAGCTCCATCGTGTCGATGAAAGGTGTGACTACCACACCCGGATAATTTTTCTCTTCTGTAAGTTTCTTTGCTTCCGGATAGAATACCTGGCCGGTCTGCCATAACACCTGGATCCCTTCTGCCACCCATCCTCCTAGGAGCTTTGCCAGGGTCCTGTTGAGGCTCCGGGCACCCTGGCTGCCCCCTACCACCAGGACCACCGGGCGCAGCGGATCAAAGCCATACTTGCTGCACCCCGCTTCCTTCATCCCGCGGCTTTGCAGTATGCTGCGACGTACCGGATTGCCGGTGAGCACAACTTTGCTTTCCGGGAAATATCGCTCAAGCGCTGGAAAAGCTGTGCAGATTCTCTTTGCCCAGCGCCCTGCGATCCGGTTGACTTTTCCCGGAACGGAGTTCTGTTCCTGGATGACAACCGGTATCCTGAAGATTCTGGCCATCCAGAGTGCTGGTGCCGATGCGAAACCTCCTACACCCACCACCACATCCGGCCGGAAACGGCGAAGAATGCGTCCCGCCCGGATAAAGGATACAATGAGCCTGAAGGGCAAAAGGAGGTTGTTCAGTGTCAGCCTGCCCTGCAGACCTGTAATAGGCAACCCGGTGATGTTATACCCGGCAGCAGGAACCTTCTCCATCTCCATCTTGCCGATGGCTCCGACGAAAAGCAGGTTTTCTCTGCCAATATCCGGTGCAAGGGCGTTGGCAATGGCAATGGCCGGGAAGACATGCCCCCCGGTACCACCCCCGGTGATTACCACCCTGGTATTGCTATGCCGCAACTGCTTCTTCATTTTCCTGGTTTTCTGATTCCCTGCTTACACTTAACATGATTCCTATCGAAATGGAGGTAAACCAAATCGAGGTGCCTCCCATACTTACCATGGGTAAAGGCTGGCCGGTCACCGGCAAAAGGCCGGTAGCCACCGCCATGTTGATCATCGCCTGGAACACCAGGCTGAATCCGAGCCCCACCGAGAGCAGCGAGCCAAATGTCCCCGGACTGTCGATGGCAATCCTGATGCTGCGGTATAAAAGGATCATGTAGAGGATCAAAATGATCAACCCTCCGATGAGCCCGTACTCTTCGATGATGATTGCATAGATGAAGTCGGAGAATGGGTTCGGGAGGAAATTGCGCTGGATGCTGTTGCCGGGCATCCTGCCAAATACACCCCCGGAGGCGATCGCTATTTTCGATTGCTTCACCTGGTAAACCTCATCATGGTCCCCCGATGAGTAGTTTTCAATCCGCTGTGTCCAGGTGCCAAGCCTGCCGCGTTGCGTTTCGGGCAAGGCATAGAGGATTCCGATGAAAACCGCAATGGCCACTATACCAATGCCCCCCAATACCAGGATGTGCTTTAGCCGTGCCCTGCCAATAAAAAGCAGGACAACACTGGATGCAAAAAGTATCGCTGCCGTGGAGAAATTGGATGGGAGGATCAGCAGGCATATGATCAGGATAGGCCACAGGAGGGGCAGAAAGCCGGTCTTCCAGTCGCGCACCTTTTCCTGTTTCACGGTAAGCATCCTTGCGAGGAAGATCGTCAGGGCCAGCTTTGCAAAGTCTGATGACTGAAAAGTGATGTTGATGATGGGGATGATCACCCACCTCCTCGCTTCGTTAATGCTGACACCACGCATCTGTGTGTAGAGGAGGAGCAACACCGATACAAACAGAAGCATATAACTGAACCTGGCGTAGTTAGGGTAACGGATCAGGTGGGCCGCATACATCAGTCCAAGACCTGCCAGCACAATGCCCACATGCTTGAGGAGATAGAAGCCTCCTGCACCGGACTGGCCGTATGCCAGCGTACGGGTGGAGCTGTATACCGCAAGCAGGGAGAAGATGGAAAGAAGTACGACCACCATCCAGATGCCACGGTCACCACTGATATGTAAACGAATCCTGTTCACGTCCGGGTAGTTGATTAAAGTTCGCGCACAGCACTTTTAAACTGCCGTCCGCGGTCTTCATAGTTTTCAAAAAGGTCGAAACTTGCGCATGCCGGTGACAATAGCACGACGTCACCGTCATTGGCCATGAGGTAAGCCTGTTTCACCGCATCAATCATCGAAAGGCTTTCGGTCATCACCGGAACTTCTTTTCCGAAAGTTTGTACCAGCCTCCCATTGTCTTTGCCCAGGCAAACCATCCCCTTTACTTTCTCCTTTACCAGGGGCTGTAAAACAGCATAATCGTTCCCCTTGTCGACGCCACCGGCAATCCATATCACCGGTTTTGTCTGGCATTCGAGGGCATACCAGGCCGAATTGACATTCGTCGCCTTCGAATCGTTGATGAACTCCACGCCATGTACCCTGACCACGAACTCCAGCCTGTGCTCCACATTCTGGAAATCGGACAGGCTTTCCCTCAGGCTGTCTTTGCGCACTTTCATCAACACGGCAGCAATACCCGCTGCCATGGAATTGCAGGTGTTGTGCCTCCCCTGAAGTGCAAGTTTTTCAAGATACATATCGAATTTGTTTTGGTTGATTTGAATATTCATTTTCTCATCACTGATCCAGGCGCCGTTTTCCATTGGCTGCTGTTCGAGGCTGAACGGGTAGCATACCGGGGACACCCTGTGTTGCGCCATCCATTCCCGGATAACCGGGTCATCAGCAAAGTATATGAAGGCGTCCTGCGGGCGCTGATTCTGCAAAATGCGCATCTTCGATGCGGTATATTTCCCGAAGTCATAGTCGTAACGATCCAGGTGATCCGGGGTTATGTTGGTCAGAATGCCTATGTCTGCCCTGAAACGGAACATGCCGTCAAGTTGAAAGGAGCTGATCTCCAGTACATAACAGTCAAACTTCTGCTCAGCCACCTGAAGGGCGAAACTTTCACCCACGTTCCCCGCAAGCCCAACATTCAGCCCCGCCTTCTTCAATATGTGATACAACAGCATCGTAGTCGTGGTTTTTCCGTTGCTGCCGGTGATGCAAATCATCACAGCATCGGTGTACCTGCCCGCAAATTCTATTTCGCTGATTACCGGCACCCCTTTCTGCAAAAGCTGCTGAACCAGAGGATGGGTATCGGGAATACCAGGGCTCTTGATCACCTCATTGGCATTCAGCACCTTTCCTGGAGTATGCCCCCCCTCTTCGAAAGAGATGCCCCTTTCCACCAGCATCCGGCGGTATTCCTCCTTCAGCATCCCGCCATCCGACAAAAAGGTGTCGAAACCCTGCTTCACCGCCAGCACCGCTGAACCTGTTCCGCTCTCACCTCCACCCAGTATGACAATGCGCTTCTTCATTATCTATCTGATTTTTAAGGTGATAACAGTAAATACGGCAAGCATGACACTCACGATGATAAACCTGGTCACGATCTTGGCCTCGTGATATCCAACTTTTTGGTAATGATGATGCAGGGGTGCCATCTTGAAAATCCTTCGCCCCTCACCGTATCGCCTGCGGGTAATCTTGAACCAGGTAACCTGCATCACCACCGAAAGGTTTTCGATGAGGAATACCCCGCATAGGATCGGGATGAGCAACTCTTTTCGCAGCATGATGGCGATCACCGCAATCACGCCTCCGATGGCCAGGCTGCCGGTATCACCCATGAACACCTGGGCAGGATAAGCGTTGTACCACATGAACCCAAGGCACGCCCCGACGAATGCGCTGATAAAGATCGTCAGCTCACCGGTGTTGGGGATATACATGATGTCGAGGTAGTTGGCAAAGATGAAGTTGCCAGATACCCAGGCAAAGATCCCCAGCGTGGCAGCCGGGATCGCTGAAGTCCCTGTTGCCAGCCCGTCCAGCCCATCGGTCATGTTGGCACCGTTGGAAACGGCTATGATGATCAGGATCACGATCGGGATGAAGATTGCCCAGGCCCATTTCCGGTAATCCGGGCCGATCCATTTCAGCAGCAGGGCATAATCCAGTTCGTTGTTCTTGAAAAAAGGGATTGTGGTTTTTGTCGATTTAACAGCCTCTGGGGCAAAATAGATGTTTGCCTGCGACCGGGTGTTGGTATTGTCTGCCTGAACCTGTTCCGTGGGGTTGGGCACCTTTTCACGGATTACGATGCTGTCTGAAAAGTACATTGTTGAACCTACGGCTATGCCCAGCACCACCTGCCCGACAACTTTGAACCTTCCGGCAAGCCCTTTCTTGTTCTTTCTGAACACTTTGATATAGTCATCAAGAAATCCCATCATGCCGAGCCAGATGGTGGAGGCAAGGATCAGGATGATATAGATGTTGAAGAGGTCGGCAAACAGCAGGGTAGGGATGATGATGGCAGCCAGGATGATAATACCCCCCATGGTGGGCGTCCCCTGTTTCTGAATCTGCCCCTCAAGACCCAGGTCACGTACGGTCTCTCCCACCTGCTTTCTTTTCAGGATATTGATAATCCTCTTTCCGAACAGCATGGATATGATCAGCGAAGTGATCACCGCCAGGGCTGCACGGAAAGAGATGTAGCTGAACAACCCGGCCCCGGGGATGTCAAATTCCTGATCCAGAAATGAAAACAGGTAGTATATCATGGTTTATCCTGGGTATTGATTGATTTCTGATCCATCGCCTCCTGAACCACAGCCATGTCATCGAACGGGTGTCGGATGCCATTGATCTCCTGATATTTTTCATGCCCTTTTCCCGCGATCAGGACGATATCCCCGTCTGTAGCCATCATGACTGCCGCCCTGATGGCTTCCCTGCGGTCGGTGATGGTGAGTGATTTGCGTTTTCCTGCAGAATCAAGCCCTTGTTGCATCTCTTGCAATATTTTCTCAGGGGGTTCGGTGCGGGGATTGTCAGAAGTAAGGATCACATGGTCGCTGAAACTGCTGGCAATGCGTGCCATCAGCGGCCTCTTGAAAGGGTCACGGTCACCACCGGCCCCTACTACCGTGACCACTCTCCCCTCCTCGCGGTTCACATCCCGGATGGTTTCCAGCACGTTTTTCAGGGCATCCGGGGTGTGGGCATAATCCACAATGGCAATCACCCCGTCAGGTCCCCTGAACTGCTGAAAGCGCCCTTCAACAGGTTCGAGGCTGCTCAGTACCTCCAATACCTCCTGGTCATCAGCCTGCAGCAACATGGCAGCACCGTAGACTGCTGCAATGTTCCGTGCGTTGAACGCGCCGGTGAGCCTGAACCATACCCTGCTCCCCCCAAGGTCGAGATGTAGCCCGTCAATGGTGTTCTCGATCACCTTTGCATGGAAATCGGCCATCGTTGTGGTGGAGTAAGTGTACACCCTGGCGCGGCTTTGCTGTACCATTACCATCCCGTTGCGGTCATCCTTCGAAACAAGGGCAAAGGCATGCTTTGGCAGGGAGGTGAAAAATGCCTGCTTCGCCTTCAGATAGTCATCGAAGGTGGGGTGGAAGTCAAGATGATCGTGTGTCAGATTTGTGAAAATGCCCCCGGCAAAAGTGAGCCCGGCAATCCGTTTCTGCACCACTGCATGTGAACTCACTTCCATGAAGCAGTAATCGCACCCGTTTTCCACCATGTCACGGATGATCTGCTGTAATCTCAAGGCATCAGGGGTAGTGTGGCTGGCATCTGTGTCATCGATGCCGTCATGGTACCTGATGGTGGAGATCAACCCGCATCGGAATCCCAGACTTGTAAAGGTTTCGTGTAAAAGAGTTGCAATTGTTGTCTTTCCGTTGGTGCCTGTAATCCCGATAAGTGTCAGTTCGGTGGATGGATCACCATAAAACACTGACGCAATCAGTCCCAGCGCAGTGGCACTGTCTTTCACCTCAACATAAGTAATCTCCCCGGATATCTCACCGGGCAATGTCTCGCAAACAATCACACCAGCCCCGTTGGCAATGGCATCGGCAATGAAGTTATGACCGTCGGCATGCAGGCCCTTGATTGCCACATAGAGCGCTCCGGGGGAAACACTCCTTGAATCCATGGTGAGGCTCCTCACCATGATGCTGGCGTTACCCGTAATGACCGGGTCTTGCAACTGCGCCGTGATTTCTGACAGTAACTTCATCTGTGCTCTGTTATGGTTCTAATCGAATTGATACGGCTGTGCCTCTTCGCAGTTGGCTCCCTGATGGCACCGACTGGCTCACGACACGCCCCCTCCCATGAATGCTGACTTTTGCGCCCTGCCTCTCAAGCAGATAGAGGGCATCCTTCAGGTGCATCCCCCGCAGGTCGGGCATCACACCCTCCGCTACCGTTCTCGGAGTGATCATCACCGCCTCGGTCACCGGGGTGGTCTGGACCCAGATGTTATGGTAGCTGCTGTCAATGACATTGATCCCCAACTGCTTCAGAAGCATTTGCTTCTCCCGGTTCATTCCTGCACCGGCTTCCGGGAAGGTGAAGGTTTTAAAGGCAAAGGCAGATTCATGGTTGATATCCAGGTAGCTGGCATAAATCCTGTCGGCAATGGTCTTGAATACCGGGGCCGCAATATGGCCACCGTAATAAAGGCCAACAGGTTTGTTGATCACTACAATGCAGGAGTACTTCGGGTTGTCGGCGGGGAAATACCCTGCAAAACTGGCGGTGTAGTCACCGGCTCCGTATCCGGAGGTGCCACTGGCAATCTTTGCTGTGCCTGTTTTTCCGGCAATTTTGTAAATGTTGCTTCGGATATTTGTGGCTGTACCATGGTCTACAACACGTACCAGGAGTTCCTGGACCTGTGAGATGGTTTTTGGTGATGCGATCCGCTCCTGCAGCACTTCTGTATCGAACTGCTTCACAACTTCTCCGGTGTTGGAGATATGGGTCACGAACATCGGCTTCACCATCCTGCCGCCATTGGCAACAGCATTGTAGAAGGTGAGGAGCTGCAACGGGGTCACCCGCAATTCATAGCCGATAGCCATCCAGGGGAGTGTAATTCTTGACCACGAGGGATCATCCGGGGTTTTAAGAACGCTGCGCCCTTCCCCTGAAATTTCCAGGCCCAGCCTGGTGCCGAACCTCATTTTCTGAAGCCTTTCCGGATAACGTCCCGGTTTCTGTCCGTAAGCCTTTACAATCATTTTGCTGATTCCCACATTGGAGGAAATCTCAAATGCCCGTCCTACAGAGATTTTGCCGTAGGTGCTGGTGGATGCGTCCTTCATTTCGTAGCCTGCGTAGTGGTAAACACCGTTGCCGATGTCAACCGTGTCGTCAACGCTGACCAGTCCATCTTCAAGGGCTGCTACCATGGAGGCGAGTTTGAAGGTGGAGCCGGGTTCGTAACTCTCACCGATGGCATGGTTGTAAAGTTCGGTGTAGCTGCTGTCGCCCGGGTTTCTCTGAAGATTGGCGATCGCTTTGATGTGTCCTGTTCCCACCTCCATCACGATGACGCACCCATGATGGGCATTGGAGGCCTGCAGCTGTCTGAGCAGGGCGTTCTCAGCCACGTCCTGGATGTACATGTCTATGGTGGTGTGGACATCCATGCCATGCTGGGGGTCGAGCATGTACTCGGTGGTCACAGGGCGCCAGATGCCGTTCGGGAGCCGTTTGACCAGCTGGATGCCGTTGCGGCCGCTGAGCATTTCGCTATAAGCCCCCTCCAGGCCAACATCAAGGCCGGATCCCTCTTTGTCCCAACCAATCGTCCTGTAGGCAAGCTGCTGGTATGGCATCTCCCTGATGTCACGCGGCTCGGCAATCAATCCCCCTTTGAACTTCCCTTTCCGAAGGATCGGGAGTTTCCGGATTACCGTCAGCTCTTCGTAGCTTACCTTGCGCTTGATCAGCATGTAGCGGTTTTTTTGCCGCCGCCCCTCACGAAGCAGGCTCCTGTACTCCTCTGTGCTCCTGTCCATGAAAAGGTAATGGAGCCCGCTGGCTAACGAATCGAGCTTTTCCATAAACTCCTGGTCTGATACCTCGGGGTTCGCCACATCCATCCTGATGTCGAAGACCGGTACTGAAGTAGCCATCAGCTTGCCATCAGCTGAGTAGATCGAGCCACGGTTCGCCTGGATGGTCCGGTAACGGACATTGCTGCTGTCGCCGCCGGAGGGGAGGAGATCAGCAGCCTCCACAAACTGGATGCGGATGATCTTCGCAAAGATCACAATGCTGATCAGCAGCATCACTGCATAAACCAGGTAAATGCGCATCAGTATGTATTTCTTCGTCTCTTCCACGTTGCAGGTTATTTCTTCGGTGTTGGCGGGATGAATATCTTTACGGGCGGCACGGTGTTTTCCCGGATGTCGGTAT
This sequence comes from Bacteroidales bacterium, assembly GCA_046496455.1. Lineage (GTDB taxonomy): Bacteria > Bacteroidota > Bacteroidia > Bacteroidales > SKPS01 > SKPS01. The sequence goes on from JAWOGX010000150.1 coordinate 8,244, forward strand.
CCTTCAGCTTTTTGCTTATCTGTGACGGGTTGCTGAGATACATCACCCCTGATTTCGTTGAGATATACTGGTATCTTAGTTCCTTCAGTTCTTCGGAAAGGGCAGCGGCCTCCCTGCGGTTCTTCTCTGCCGTGGCCGAGTTGGTGATATAGAGGATGGCAAGACCGGTTATGAAAAGGATGTAGGGGATATTCCGGATCATCCGCTGATCGGCCAGCAGGGTGCCATCAAGCAACTGACGAATCAGGAGAAG
>JAWOGX010000082.1:0-9597 GCA_046496455.1 Bacteroidales bacterium
AAATGCCTGTTGAATCCAGGGGGGATGTTCATACCCATAAGCGCAGCCTCAACGGGGAAAGTTCCAGAGCCGCACATCGGATCGATGAGCGGGATATCGGGTGTCCATCCGCTGATTTTTAGTATTCCGGCAGCAAGCACCTCATTGATCGGGGCAGCAACGGTCCTGAGGCGATAGCCCCTTTTAAAGAGTGCTTCACCGCTGCTGTCGAGATACATCCAACACTCCTCACCCCTGATGGCAAGCAAAAGGGTGTAATCCGGGTTCTCTTTGTCAACGGAGGGTCTTTTATTGAATCTGCGCCGAAACTGATCCACAATGGCATCCTTGGCCAGTTGGGAGGCGTAGAGTGGCGAGTTGAACAGCTGTGAAGAAATGGTGTTGTCAATCCTGAAGGTCTGGTCCACCCCGATCCATTTCCACCACGGCGTTTGATCCACCCCGTTGTAGAGGTCCTTGGGTTCCTTAATGCTGAAAGTGCTTATAAGCCTGAAAAACCTGAGTGCAAGGCGGCTCCAGAGGTTTAATTTGTAAAGCAGAGGGTTATCGGCAATGAACGTGACCGCCCTGTTTCCTATTACCGGATCTTTCACCCCCAATCCAACAAGTTCATCTGCCAGCACCTCTTCCAACCCGGCTAATGTCTTGGCAAGTACGGTGTAATTGTCTTTTTCCACGTAATTCTATCTGTGTCTGATCAGTAGCTTTTTTGTTACGGCATCATTGCCCCAGGTAAGCTGCAGCAGGTAGAGGCCTTCTGGCAGCGAAGATACATCAACCATCATTGTGATGGCATCTTTCCATTCAATTTCCCTGATGATTTTTCCGGTTGCATCATAGATCTGCAGGCGGGCATCAGAAGCCGGGTTTTCAAGGGTGAGATTGACAAACTGATCAGCGGGGTTCGGGTAAAGGTATAGTTTGTTGTTGTTTTTGGATTCTGTGGCAACACCCTGGGTCCCATATAAAATAACATTCTTTTTTGAGAGGTAAACGGCATCCCCGGAATTCTGGTGATCGCCATTGGCACCGACAAATGCTCCGTGGAGGGTAACCGTTCCCATGGCTGTTGCAGGAGCGCCCCAGTTGAAAAGCCACACCGCAGAATCTTCTGCCGCAGTTCCTGCAGTGGTGTGTGTGATGTAATGGGTACCCTGGATCTGGGTTTTGGCTGCATCCTTGACAATGGGGGCACCGGCTTTGGTACCGTCGGGTTTCTCGATGGTGATCAGGAACCCGAACTTGAGGCAACCCGGCTTTTCAGCCTTTGCTTTCATACCATAGATGAGGCCTGGTGAATAGCCATTGTCAAGTTCTGTGGATGTGATCCAGTTTAGTTTCTCAATATTGTTACTGGCATGACACTGAACACAGGTCAATCCATTATTGCCCGGAGAACCGGTGGCGTTCGTCGGGGCTCCTGTTGAAAAACTGATTACCTCTGCAGCGAAAAACATCATCGCGACGGCGATGGTTACGGAAAACAATACGGGTTTGTTGTTCATGACTGAAGGTATTAATAAACATTGATTCATGTTTCCCTTCAACACCCTACTGCCAACAATGGGGAAGATATTTCCGTAAAGATATAATAATCTTGCAGATAATCAAAGGAAAATAATCAGAATGCCCGACAAAAAGCAGATAACTGATATATATGGTAAAGATTCCTCACTTCGCCCTGAATCACGAACCTTGCACAAAAACAGATCAGGACGAGGGGATTGTGCTGATCCAGGTCAGGCGATGCCTTTGTTCAGTTTCTCCATAAATCTTTCTGCGTTGACCACAAAGCGCTGATGGGTTGCTTCTCCAATCATCCCATCCGGATCCCTGGCAATGATCCTGAAAGTGAGTTTCCTGTCTTCAATGGTTTCAAGCGTTGCCGTGCATTCCACCGGCCAGCCGACCGGAGTTGCCTTCAGATGCTTCACATTGATTTCTGTGCCCAGGGTGATGAATCCCTCCGGCAGGTAAGGCTGAATAGCCTCATTGGCGGCAGCCTCCATCAAACCGACCATGGCAGGTGTTGCAAACACGGGCAACAGCCCTGATCCATACCTTGCTGCAGAATCCTCATCCCTCACAACCCTGGTAAGCGTGTGGGATAACCCTGATTTGGCTTCAATTTTCATCTTCACTCATCAAAATTGAGGTTTATGGTCTGTATCAGCCCGGGATGCAGGCTAAGCGCTACAGGACAGGTCCGGGTGGCTGCCACGATAATTCTCTTTTGCTTTGCGGTATAGTTCTGATGGGGCAAATGGAAATCGATCACCACTTCGCTGACCCTCCTGGGATCTGATGCCATGATCTTGGTGATCCCGAGGCGTGTGCCATCAATATCAAAACCGTGTTCCCTCGCCGCAATACCAATAATGGTAAGCATGCAACTTCCCAGAGAGACAGCAAGCAAATCGGTTGGCGAAAAGGCCTCACCCCTTCCCTGGTTATCGGTGGGGGCATCGGTGATGATTATGGTGCCCGACTGGTTGTGGCGGATCTCTGTCCGAAGATCTCCTGTATATAATGTTGTTGCTGTACTCATACTTTCCGGGGTTTCTGGTCGTTTTTCAAAGCGATCACCGCAAATGTACAATTAATGCGCAATGCTTCAAGGTACATTAAAATATTTACTACTTTACAAATCAAAAAATCAGTCAGTGCAAACCACCGTGTATTTTGTTTAACACTTTTATTATCTGATAGTTAAACAATGCAAACACACAATGAAGATACCCATTCGCCCGCTTCCAAAGGGGAAGGTCGCGACAGGAACCCACAACTACCGGTGATCCTGTCGCTGTCAACCGCTCTTTTGCTGATGCTGGGTATCATCTTGTATCCTCTGATGAGGCACATGACCGAGGAACCATTGCTGATACCCATGGCCGGCATTGACGGGGTGTGGGCCGATTCTGTCTTCAACAGGATGAGCGGGGAGTGCCGGCTGTTCCAGACGGTTATGCTGGAGGCTGATCCCGAAGATTCAGCTGCAACCGGCAACGGGCAGTTCTCCTGTATTCCGGGAGGAATGCAGCTCAATCCCGATTCAGCGCATCTTTCTAAATCATTTGCACAATGGGCTGAAGGACTCCCTTTGCCCCTCTTCACATTGATCCGTAACGGCGACAGTCTTCCAGAGGTGATGACCCCCTTGTCTGCAGAAGCTTTGATGAGCATCCGCAGTGATTCGCTGATTGAACAGTACCTGACAGTACACATCAGCACCATGAAGATGACCGGAGCCAACATGGTTCAATATCCGCTCTGGACAGACCGGAGACACACCGCATTAATGCCGGACACGTTGTACCTGAAGCGTCAGATAAAGCTTTCAGCTCATTTCACGGCAAAAGCCCTCTCTGCCGGGATGATTCCGGTTTTGCCATTGCCCGATGCAGCCCTCAGGAACGGTATCCCAAAAAGTCAGCTGGATTCAACGGTAAGCACTCTGTTGAAGACGATGATTCACGAAGGGCTACCTGCTATCATGCTCGATTCAGTACCCGCATCGCTGAGGGAGAACCAGGGTGTGAGGTACTTTCTTAAAAAGACTTACGGGTTCACAGGCTTGATCATCATTAAGCCCGGCAATAATCTGAATGGCAACATCGCATCCCTGTATTACAGCGGTGCCGACATACTGATGCTGAGCAGGGAGGTTCTGGCAGGAATAGACAAAAAGTCCGCTGAATTTATGACGGATCGGGAGAATAATTACCTCATCGGGCGGGCTTCGCATAAAGTTTTGTATTTCAAGGAATGGATACGGAACCGAAAGGGTGAAAGCCGGGGGACAATGGAAAGGGCACTGACCATGGTTGAGCGGATGGCATTTCAGTTTCAGCTGGAAGAGAAGGGGATCATCAGGTTCAGGGACACTCTTGGGTTGATCCCTTTTCAGCAGTCAGGGGCAGTATCCTATCTGATCCATTTACCTGAGAATATGGGGTTCGGGACTTTCCAGGAGTATTTTGGTTTTTATGCTGATTTCCGGGTTAGAAGTTACCGGCGCCCCGGGAACATCAAACTTGATCCCGGATCAGTAAATATCGTGATCGCCATGTCGGGAAGCGCACGTATGGGGCAGTGGTATGAGATAGCCGGTATTGCCGAAGGCCGCACTGCCATGCGCACCGTTTTGATCCATCTTGGCCGGGTAGATTCGTTGGTTGCATTGCAGGCTCTCCCGGCAGTGATTCACGCAGGGCAGCATACTGAGCGAACCGAAATGCTTCTTGCCAACATGCTGTTTGGCGGGGCAGGATGCGATGGTGTTCTGCCCTGGGATATCAGCCGGAACCTGCCAATCCACACCGGGATGGTAACATCGGGGCGCGTCAGGTTAGGATACACCATTCCGGAAGTTGCAGGTATTGCGTCACAGGACCTGACCGGCATCGACTCCATTGTTTCCGAAGCGATCAGGAATGCGGCTTTCCCGGGATGCCAGGTGTTCATTGCCCTGAGGGGTCAGGTAATCTACCACCGCTCTTTCGGTGAAACATTCTATGGCAGCGGAAAACCGGTCACAAACGATCACCTGTACGACATTGCCTCCGTGACCAAGTCGGCGGCAACCACGCTTGCAATGATGCGGATGGTTGATCAGAAGAAGATGTCACTGCGTGATCCGCTGGGCAGGTACTTCAAAGACCATACTGCCACAGAGCGGGATGCGGTCACCGACACCCTGATCCGATATGACACCATCGTGGTCAAAGGGACACGTACCATGAAGGAGCAGGTACTTCAGGCCTACGGGTATTTTGAGCTGATCAATGACACACTCTATTCCATCATTGACACAATCTTTTTTACTTCAACACGGACCAGGAATGTGTTCCGGTTAACCATGTCGCAGCTCCTTACCCACAGGTCGGGGCTGCCGCCTGCCCTTCCTATCGGTCCGTTCATCTCTACCTTTGACAGGAAGGCTGGTATTAACAGGTTCAGGGAGTACTATTCACCGGTGTTTCTCCGAGACACGGCAACGATTCAGGTTGCCGAAGGGATGTTTCTTTTCAACCATTACTTTGACACCCTCTGGGCAAGGTGCAGGGCTGTGGGGGTCAACCCCGCCGCAGAGTACGTTTATAGTGATGCCAATATGGTGTTTGTTCAGCAAGCCATCGACTCTGTTAACCGGAAACCCTTGAGCCAATTTTTGGATCAGGAGTTTTTCAGGCCACTGGGTCTGAGGCACTGCACCTTTAATCCCCTTAAAAAATTCCCGACGGATCTGGTGGTGCCCACTGCCAATGATCTTCGCTGGCGGAAACAGCAGGTGCATGGATATGTGCATGATCCCACGGCAGCCCTTTTCGGGGGTATTGCGGGCAACGCAGGGTTATTCTCCAATGCGGCAGACCTTGGGGTTTTGCACCAGATGGTGCTGCAGGGTGGAGCCTACGGTGGAAAACGCTACCTCTCCGAAGCTACTGTGGAACTGTTTACCGCAAGGCAACCGGATGGGCACAGGGCATTGGGTTTTGATATGAATTCCGGGGAAAAAACCATCATTGCCCCGTCTGCCTCACCCAATTCTTATGGGCACACCGGGTTTACCGGCACCTGTGTATGGGTGGATCCTGATCTGGAGCTGGTGTATATTTTTCTTTCGAACAGGGTTTATCCAAACACCGAAAACTACAAGATCAACTTCCTAAAAGTGCGCCAGGCAGTGCAACAGGTGGTTTATGATGCCCTGGCTGCAGAGGAGGCAAGAAGGGCACCTGTTGATGATACGAACAGCTTTAATCTCCCGTGAAAAATCATGATTGATCAGACTGACTCATGGAAAGAGCTGTTCATTTTTCCGGGGCATGAAGATATACGGAGATGCTGAAACGGACACCGGAAGGGATTCTCATTTTATCGACGTGATAGAGTGCCAGGAAATAATCAAGATCGGCTCTCACCTGGTAGAATTCCTGCCGTGAGACCCAGGCCCCGATTCCAAGAAAGGTATGCAACCCTCTTCCGTTATGGAAAAAAACACCCGGCAGTGGTTGCCCGTTGATGTCAAAGACCAGTACCTCTTTCAGGTTCATGCCGCCATACCCGATGCCACCGCCCATATGCAGCGCGGGATGATTGGTGCTCATCGGCCGGTAACCTGCAGCTTCTATACTGTAGGCATCCACTTCGCCGAAAAAAAACCTCCCGCGGAGCTCAACGATGTATTCCGGCCCACTCCAGACAGATGAGACATTGAATCCCGGGAAAAATACCTGGTCTACATTTGGAGAATACAAAGTGGACATCGTGGGGCCAATGCCAAACCCCTGCATGACGGAAGGGCTGAAAACAGCCAGGCTGCGACTGGTTGGCCGGATCGGGTTCCGGGCCTCCCCAACCTGGGGGAAATGCAAAAAACTGCACTCCGGCATTGCAGAGACCCATCCGGAGAAGCAGCATAGGCTGATCACTACGGATAAAATCCTTTTATTCTGAAGTACTCTCATCGAATTGGTTACGGGCAGAATTTCGAGTCAAAGATAATCCATCCGATAAAATTCAAAAGAAAAAACTGATCCCGGGAAATTATCTGCTGCTTCCGTATTCCATCAGGAAAGCTTTGATAAAAGGATCGAGGTCGCCGTCAAGTACTGCGTTCACATTCCCTGTTTCCATGCCGGTGCGCATATCCTTTGCCATTTTGTAAGGGTGAAGAACATAAGAACGGATCTGTGATCCCCATTCGATCTTCTTTTTGTTCCCTTCGATGGCCGCCTGAGCCTCTTTCTTTTTCCTGAGTTCAATTTCATAGAGCTGTGATCGTAACATATGCAGGGCTTTCTCCCTGTTTTGCAGCTGCGACCTGGTTTCCTGGCATTCCACGACAAGTCCCGAAGGGGCATGGCGGAGCCTTACTGCGGTTTCAAGTTTGTTCACATTCTGGCCTCCCGGGCCAGAACTCCTGAACGTGTCCCAGGATATATCGGAGGGATTGATTTCGATCTGGATATTGTCATCGACAACAGGATAAACGTACACCGATGCGAAGGAAGTGTGCCTTTTGTTGGCAGAGTCGAAGGGGGATAACCTGACGAGGCGGTGGACCCCGTTTTCCCCCTTCAGGTTGCCAAAAGAGTACTCACCGTCAAACTCAATGGTCACCTGTTTGATGCCGGCTACCTCACCATCCTGCTGATCCACGATGGAGGTTTTGATGTTGTTCCTTTCACCCCAGCGCAGGTACATCCTCATGAGCATTTCAGCCCAATCCTGGCTCTCTGTTCCCCCTGCTCCTGAGTTGATCTGGAGCATGGCAGGCAGGCGATCCTCCTCAGCGCTCAGCATATTCATGAATTCAAGCGCGTCCACTTCCCGTTTTACGATCTGGAACTGGACCTCCACATCATCTTCGGTAGCTTCCCCTGAATGGGAAAAATCCCAAAGCACCTCAAAATCGTCCCAGGCGATCATTGCCTTCCTATATGCTTCGGTCCATCGTTTCAGCGGCTTGATCTTCTTCATGGTCTCCTCGGCACCTGCCGGATCATTCCAGAAACCCTCCGCTTCCGTGACCGCCTCCAGTTTTCTTATCTCCTCCTCTTTCCTGTCGATGTCAAAGGTACCTCCTCAAGGCAAGAAGCCTCTCATAGTACTCTTTCTTTATGTCAATACTTATCATTGATGTATGTTTATTGGTTGATCACTTTCTGTAATGCTGCGGTAATCAATTCCGGTTCATAACCTTTGGTCCAGGCATAGGCATTCGTTTTGGTCTGTGCCATAAAGTGGTCCTCATGGAGTATGAGTGCAGCATATTTCTTTGCAACAATCGTCTCAAGTTTCCTGAGATAGGCATCTTCCTCTATTTCCTGAAGACCCATTTTGATATCCTCATCGCTGATCCCCTGCATTCTCAGGTTGATGCGGATTTTAATCCGGCCCCAACCATTGATGGAAAACTTTCCCCTGGCATACGCCCGGGCGAATCGCTCTTCGTCAATGAAATTCTCATTGATGAGAACCTCTGTAATCCGCTGAATATCTGCAGTTTTTATATTCAACTTCTTCAACCAGGCCTCAACCTGCTTCAGGCTTCTTTCCTGCAAAGCACAGTATTTCGCGGCTTTGTCGAGGGCTTTCTCATAGGTGAGTGGCAGTCTGTTCATCGAAAAGTATTACCTCAGATCAGGCTGATCTCGTCATCAATCTTGTTGAAGAAATGGTATTCCATATAATGGTAAGAAGAAACCGATTCAAGGGTAATCCACTTCCGGTATGTCCGGTACCATTTTCTTTGGATGGCGTAAAAATTTTTCCTGAGATAAGCATAGACAAACGGGTGGACAGCCAGTTTGAGATATTGGGCGTTCTGTTCCCGGATCAGGTACCTGATATTGTTTTCGATCTCATCGAGGAGGACAATACTGGCCCTCACTTCACCGGAGCCGCCGCATGCAGGGCATTTTTCGAGGGTAGGCATCTCGACTTCAGGCCTCACCCGCTGCCGGGTAATCTGCACCAGGCCAAATTTTGTCGGTGGAAGGATGGTATGTTTGGCCTTGTCTGACTTCATCGAATCGCGTAAAAAATCGAACAGTGCTTTACGGTGGTTCCTGTTCTGCATATCGATGAAATCGACGACGATGATACCCCCCATATCACGCAGGCGGAGCTGTACGGCTATTTCGCGGGCTGCCTCAAGGTTGGTTGCCAGGGCATGTTCGTCCGCCTCTCCACCTTTGTTCATCCTTTGGCCGCTGTTCACGTCAATCACGTGCATCGCCTCCGTGTGCTCAACAATCAGGTAAGACCCGTCTTTCATCATGACTTTCTTGCCGAAAGCGCTCTTGATCTGCAAATCGATGCCAAAATTCTCGAAGATGTTCTTTTTCCCCCTGTAAAGCTTCACGATATCGCTTTTTTCAGGGACTATGGTTTTGATGGACGTGCGCAGCGCCGAACTCACCAAGTACGCCGCCAACGCGATGCTGGCGACGCGCATTTCCTTCATGAACGAGCTCGCCGTGCTGGCCGAGAAGCTCGGCGCCGACATCGAGCAGGTGCGCCACGGCATCGGCTCCGACCCGCGCATCGGTTACCACTTCCTCTATGCCGGCTGCGGCTACGGCGGCACGTGCTTCCCCAAGGACGTGCAGGCACTGCGCCGCACCGGACAGGAAAACGGCATTGCGCTGCGTGTCCTCGACGCGGTGGAAGAGGCCAACGAGGCGCAGAAGCACATCCTCGTCAACAAGCTGACCAAGCGCTTCGGCACCGACCTCAATGGCATGCGCTTCGCCATGTGGGGCTTGGCGTTCAAGCCTAACACCGACGATATGCGCGAGGCGCCGAGCCGCGCCATGCTGCACCAGTTGTGGCAGATGGGGGCGACCGTGTCGGCCTACGATCCGGCGGCGATGGAGGAGACGCGGCGCATCTACGGCGAGCGTGCCGACCTGCAGCTGGTCGACAGCCCGATGGATGCCCTCAAGGGCGCCGACGCGCTGCTGATCGTCACCGAATGGAAGGTCTTCCGCAGCCCCAATTTCGACACCATCAAGGACCTGCTTAAGCAGCCCGTGCTGTTCGACGGCCGCAACCTCTACGAGCCGCGAACGATGCGCGAGCTCGGCT
>JAWOGX010000121.1:0-3793 GCA_046496455.1 Bacteroidales bacterium
GTGCTGCAGTGAAAACTTAAATTCGGTGCCTTCCCAGTACGGATAGCAATTGCACAAAATGACATCGCACGCCTCAGCTATGGCAGGCCTTTGCACAAATTCATAATAAGCATCCACGTAACCAACTGGGGTTCCCGGAATGGCTCCCTGCACCTGCCTGAGGTACCCAACCAGTTCGCTTTCAGATAAATCATTCCTATACAGCACTTCGTTGCCCACGGCTGCAATATCTGCAAAACCCTCCTTTGCCAATCGGATCAACCCCTCAATCTCCTGTTGGTTTTTTTTATCATCCTGGCCCAACCATGCTCCAACAAGGGTTTTCATGCCAAGTTCCTTAGCGATGACCGGTATCATTTCATTCCCTTCTATGCAGGAGAAAGACCGGATCCATTGGGTATACGGTTTCAGAATCTTCATCCTCCTCCTGATCTGATCTTCCGGAATGATATCACCCGGCTTCTGGCCTGTTTCGTAGAGGCTGAAACAGAAACCATGAATGCCGCCATACAGCACCTCCAGGAAGAGATTCCGGATCTCTTCATCCGACTTGTCGTCAAAAAAACTCTCACGGGGAAAAAGGCTTGATTCCCGGTATTTTAAAAACTGCTCTGCTCTGTATGACATGTTATCTTTGTTTTTAGTTTTCAGTTTCAGCGATTGATCCCCTTTAACCCAATCCATCTACAATTCCCCTCTTCTCCGCACCAGTTCATTTTTGATTTCTATGGCCCTTTCTTCTGTCAGATCGTACTTCCACATCACAATGATGGCTATGCCTGCAGTGACTGCAGGAATGATAATATCGGCAAGACGCAGGTTTGTCATGGTATCTGAAGTCTGAATGGCGACATTCTGGTCAAAACCTACCAGTTTCAGTACCAGGCCACCCAACACCAGGGCCAGCCCCTGCCCAAGCTTCACCATCCACCAGTAGATGGCCCCAAAGGTTCCCTCTTTTCTGGGCATGCCATTGTTCAGCTCATCGAGGTCGCACACATCGGCCGTCATGCTCATCATCAGGGTAAACAACCCCCCTATCCCAAAAACCATCAGGGGTACAGGCATAAAAATCATCCATGGATTTTCAGGATTAAACCCCCACCATTTCAAAGCATATCCAACCATCGAGATGGCGGTCGAAATAATGAAGGCATTTCTTTTTCCCCATTTGTTTGACATCCAGGTAATGACTGGGATAATCAGCACCGCAGTAGCAAGGGCACTGATCGTGGAGAACCAGGCGGGCCAGGTTCCGGCGTCACCGTAGTTCCCTTTGAACATATAGAAGACAATGATAAAGTAACTGAAAGATGCAACCATCTGAAATCCATTGAACACCAGAAATGTTGCACCGCAAAGCTTAACGAAGGCTTTGTTTTTAAAGATCAGCCCCATGTTTCTGATCAGGCTTTTCAGATTGGTAAACAAGCTTTTAAACGTAATGGAATCACGATTAGTCAGGTTTGCCTGGTCCACTTCTTTGCAGAATATGGCAGGCATGATACCGAGGATCATGCAGGCGGATCCCACGATAATTGAAAGCTGCCGGACACCAATGGCCTGCGTTTCAAAAAGGTCAGGGTTTGCGATGATCACCCAGAACCAGGGGACGATCATCCAGGCAATCTGCCCGATCGTCTGCGAGAACCCCATCAATCGCGTCCGCTCGTTGTAGTCAAAAGTCATTTCATAGCCCAATCCGATCAGCGGGGTGGAAAACATGGTATTGCCAATCAGGTAAACCAGGGAGAAAATCAGGAAATACCAGAAATTATAGAACTGGGAATTTTCAGGGTTCAGCTGCCACAAAACGGCAAAGAGCACACCACTCAGGATCGCACCGGCAAAAATATAAGGTTTCCTGCGCCCGAATCTCGATTTTGTGTTATCTGAAATGTAACCCATAATCGGATCGGTGATGGCATCGAAAAACCTTGGCAATCCACCAAGGAGGCCGGCAAGGAAAGGATCCATTCCAAAAGCAGTAAGTAAAAAGAAGGCAAAAACCCCCAATGAACCCGGCAACAGGTTATTAACCAGATGCCCTGCGCCAAAGGCAGCCTTTTGCCCGATCGGGACCCTGTCTTTTTTTAATGTTTTGTGGTGTGCCATTCGTTTGGATTTATGGTTGTTATACAGTTAGTTTTTATTCTGATCAGTAACAACTATGGTTTGCAGGGCCTTGCCGCTGATGGAAAACTCCATATGCTTCTGGCCCAAAGCAAGACGAATTCCCTTTGCTTCAGGAGTTGGATTAAAAAGGACAATGGCGATGGAGCCGTCAGGATTCTGCGCAGCCGTCACCATCAGGTTTTCATCTTTGTTTTCAAATCCTATGCGCACTGCACCAGGCCTGATGAATTTACTGAAATGCGAGAGGATGTAATAAAGCGGGGTGAAGTACACTTCATCCCGTTCCACATCTGCGATCACCGGAGCAACACACCAGTTCTTTGCCCAATTGGGGCCTCCCTGCCTGTCCAGCACCATATTCCAGTCAATCCAGCCATCCACCCAATTATTCAGGCAACCGATAATGTCCCGTGCATAACGGAAGGCGGGGGTATATCGGGGATGCAGGTGACGGAGTTCTGCAGGTGCCCAGTCATAACCCCAGTCTGTAGCCTCCTCAGCCCAATACCAGTCATCATCCTTCCATTTCGGAACCTCGGCATCGATGCAGGCCTCGGTTTGTATCAGGTGCTTGTCAGGAGCCTTTTGACGGGCATATTGAAGCGCTTCCGGGAAATAATCATAGGTGCTTGCATACCAATGGATGGCAGTACCGGCAAAATATGCCCGTGCATCTTCATCATCATACATCGCGTCAACCCATTTTTTTAACTCTTCATCGCGGTTCTGATCAAAGCCCAGAATTTTTACCTGCTGTCCTTTGGATTGCAACGTTGGCCCCAGGTGGTTCTTCACAAACTCATTCATCTCCTCTGGCGTGAAATGCATGCTTTCCCAATTGTTGTCATTCCCGAGAGGCTCATTGCAAACAGTAAATCCATAAATATCAATACCCTCTGCCTTGTAAGCATCAATGTATTTTGAAAAGAACAACGCCCATGTATCATAATACTCCGGCAATAATTTCCCCCCACGCCAGTCCTTGTTGTCTTTCATCCAGGGGGGGGCGGTCCAGGGTGATGCGATGATCCTGAACCCCTCTTTGGAAACAGCCATGGCATCCCTGATCATCGGGATGATGTCAGCCCTGTCTTCCCCGATTGAAAAATGATCCAGCGCTTTGTCATCCTCAACCGGGGCATAGGAGTAATGCCCAAGGGAGAAATCACAGGAGTTCATATGGGTGCGTGTAAGGGAATACCTCGCTCCCGATTCGCCAAAATAGGCTTCCAGGATTTTGTTCCGGTTGGCAGCGCCCAACAGGTTGAGAAGATGGGCAGACGCCTCAGTGAAAGAGCCCCCAAAACCGATAATCGTCTGGAATTTCTGCTCCGGGAGGATGACAATATCGGCAAGCGTGTCAAGCGGAAGAAAATCACCTTGCATGGACAGTTGGTTTCCGCTGGCGGAAGTCTCATAAATATCGGCTTCTAACAAGTTTGGCTTCATACAACTGTTGATTATCCAAAGGGAAAAAAGAGGGAGTAAAAAGTATTTAAAAAGCTTTGGTATGCGCGTTTTCATAAGCTGGCCCTCCGTTTATTGATTTCTTCCTCCGTGGGAGGAACACCTACATGGCTCATCATGGCAGCCATGTCTCCACCATAGGTTTTCGTAATTGCTTTTCCATCTCGCGTCAGACCCTGGAATATTCCGG
>JAWOGX010000192.1:0-4357 GCA_046496455.1 Bacteroidales bacterium
CCCACCCCGGCTCCATACTGGATGTCGGGGGTGTCTGGGCCGGTCGGAACCGACTTCAGCAATTCTTCCAGATAGGGGCCTGGCATCGCACGCCCGCCGAATAGCGCCGAGCCCCAAAGCGCGAGGTCGCGTGCTCCATTGGCAGCCCTGGGACCGGCAGTCGCTTGATCAGGCATCGGCAGAAAACAAACTGATCATTGTAAGCATCGGATATGCAGCATGCCATTGGTGTCATGTGATGGAGCATGAATCGTTCAGTGACCCGGAGGTGGCAGCGCTGATGAATCGCTATTTTGTCTGCATCAAGGTTGACCGTGAAGAGCGCCCCGATCTTGACCAGCAGTATATGGCAGCGGTACAGCTCATCAACGGCCAGGGGGGATGGCCGCTCAACTGCATCACCCTCCCTGATGGCAAGCCTGTGTTCGGCGGCACCTATTTCAGGCGAAACGACTGGATGGTGTTGCTCGACAGGCTTGCGACACTTTGGAAAGCCACTCCGGGCGAAATTCAGAAACATGCTGATGATCTTACCTCTAGTGTCCGGGGCTATGAACAGATATCCGGTGCCGGTATGCCTCCGGACAACTCTATCGACCTCCCTGGCATTGCAGAGCAACTCATCAGGCAGATAGATCCCAGGCAGGGCAGCACCTACGGTGCCCCAAAATTCCCGATGCCCCCCTTGCAGGAGTGCCTGCTTAACCTGACGGAAGCCGGTGTGAGCACTGAGAGTGGCAACCTGGCGGTCAACGCACTCAGAAAGATGGCGCAGGGTGGCATCCATGACCACCTGGGAGGTGGCTTTGCCAGATATACCGTGGATGGGGCATGGCGTATCCCCCATTTTGAAAAGATGCTTTACGACAATGCGCAGCTTGCGGGATTGTTTGCGCGGGCATTCACCGTAAGCGGTGAGGCGCTGTTCCGCGACACGGCATACCGGATCCTGTACTTCCTGAACAGCAACCTCCGCAACAGTGAAGGGTTTTACCTGGGATCCATCGACGCTGACAGCGAAGGGGAAGAGGGGAAGTTTTACACCTGGACCGCCTCTGAAATTAATGAAATCCTTGGCACAGATGCGCCACTCTTCATGGCAAGATACAACTGCAAGCTGGATGGCAACTTTGAGCATGGCCGGAACATCCTTTACACCCTTCAGTCTGAAAATGAATTCATTGAAAACTATTCTTCCAAAGAACCGGATATAGTTCAAAGGCTGCAGGTATCAGAAAAACGGATGCTGGAAGCCAGGGCACAAAGGATTCCGCCACAGACCGACACGAAATGTGTAACAGCATGGAATGCGATGCTGGTGAGCAGCATGGTGAGCATGTCAGATGCTTTTGGCGACCCTGATGCACTGGATATGGCATGTGACCTTATGGCAGGGGTGCTGGATCACTCCCGTCGTAACGCTGGCCGGCTGATGCACCTGCTGGGCTCCGGCGATGCGGCAATACCGGCATTCCTGGATGATTATGCAGCTTCCATCCTCGCACTCACTGACCTCTACAGTGTCACTTTCAGGGAAAGCTACATTGCGGAAGCCTCACAACTCACCACTTTTGTCATCGCACACTTCAGCGATGAAGAGCACATCATGTTCCATTTCGGGGATGATACACTGGAATACCCTGTTGCCCGCAAGATGGAGCTTCACGACCATGTCGTCCCTTCAAGCAATGCGATGATGGCTGCTGCACTGAGGAGAATGGCTTTCTATACTGAAAGCCACCCCCTGCTGGACAGGAGCCAGGCTATGACAGTGCGGATGCATCATCGTTGCCTGAAACACCCCTCCTCACATGGCGCATGGATCAGTGAGTTGGTCAGGGAAGTTATTCCCGCCTGGGAGATTACCATCAGGGGCAAAGGTGGATTCGAAGCAGCCATGGAACTGCGCAGACGGTTCGGGAAAAAGTTGCTGATCAGGCTGACCCCTGAAAGCAAATCTGCTTCCGGGGAGAGACTGATGCTGGTGCCATGCAGGCAGAAGAGCTGTAAGGCACCGTTCAGCTCGGTTGACGATTTGTCAGACTTCCTTGCCGGAGAAGAAATAGCTTGATTAACGGTGGATCACCATCTCCGAAGTAAGATGGGCAGCTCCGGCATACTGTTCGACGACAAAGAGGAGATAGCGTATGTCGATACTGATATTTCTGCAAATCTCCGGTTCAAAATTGAGGTCACTCATGGTTCCTTCCCATGCACGGTCGAAATTGATCCCGACCAGATGCCCTTCGGCGTTCAGTACCGGGCTTCCTGAGTTACCCCCGGTGGTGTGGTTACTGGCAATAAATGCCACAGGCATCGTATTGCCTGTGCCATAGGGTGCATAATATTCAGGGGAAGCAATCTCTTTAAGCCTTTGCGGAACGAAATAGTCTTCAATTTCATCGCTCTCTTTCATCAGGATCCCATCCAGGGTGGTCTGATAGTGATACCTCACAGCGTCAATGGGGTAGGAGCCCTGAACCTGACCGTAGGAGATCCGCAAGGTTGAGTTGGCATTGGGGTAAAGGCTTCCCGGCTCATTCACCTCAAGCAGAATTTTCATATGCACCCGGTGAAGGCTGTCGATGGTGCGGTTTACCGCTGCCATCGTTGGCTGGTAATCCTCCCTGTATTCATCAACCATATCTTTCATGAAGAGGAATAATGGGTCCTTGTTCAGCTTCTTCATCGATTTTGCATGGTTCTGGTCTCCGAAAAAATCCCGGGCAACCTCTTCGGATCTGAAAACAGACCTTTTGAACAGTGATTCTGTGAATGCCTCATAGCTCCAGCCACTTTTCTTTGAACCTGCTCTAACCGTAGCGGCAAGCCTGGAATCGGGTACGTTTTCAACGAAAAGCTTCACCATTTCGGCGAATAGCGCTTTTTCAGTTTCGATGTCAATGGAGCTGTAGAGTCCGGGCAATGCCTGATTGATCTCCCCGAAGGTCTTTTTCAATGCTTCAGCACCCGCGGTGGTATTCGGGTCCACGTCTGTCATCCAGTAAGCCCGGAAAACAAACCTGAAAAAGGACTGCTTCCAGAAGCACTCCGTAAACCAGGTGTTCCAGTTTGAGAGTGGACCGAGGGTGGTATAGGCTTCCCGGTAGGCTTCAAGAATGTTTCTGTACGCTGCCTGTACCAGGGGATCATCGGCCAGTTTTTCGATCATCTCCCGCTCCGCCAGCTGTTTTTGCTCAAGAACGCGGAAACGTTCGAGACCGGGTATCACCCCCATGAATTTCTTCCATCCATTGGCAACACTGGCCTGCCTCCCTGCATACATGATCCGGAGGGCATCAGAAGAAGCCATGGTGCGGTTGATGATCGCCAGTTCATGGTCCCTTGCCTTCACGATGGCGGGGTACTGTTGCCGCTGGTACTGTTCAATGGCATAGGAAGGGAGATAGCTCTCCGTCTGGGCAGGGAAACCGTACACCATCGTAAAGTCGCCCTCCTGCACCCCTTTAAGCGATATCTCAAGGAACTTTCTGGGATAGTAGGGCACATTGTCCTTCGAATAGGGTGCGGGCTTGTTCTCCTTGTTGGCGTAGATCCTGAAAATGGAAAAATCACCGGTGTGCCTGGGCCACATCCAGTTGTCGGTGTCACCACCAAATTTACCGATGGAGGAGGGAGGAGCACCCACCAGCCTTACATCACGGAAGACCTCCATGATCATCAGGATGAACTGGTTGCCATGATAGAACGGGACCACCTCAGCCGTAAAATGGGTGCCGGCAGTGGCTGCTGCCACGATCCCAAGGCTTACACTCCTGATGGCTGAATTGCGCTCAGCTTCTGTCATATCGTCACGTAAAACAGCCACCACGCCGTCCGTCACGTCCTCCATACGAATCAGGATTGAGGCAGTAAGCCCTTCATTGGGAAGTTCTTCTTCTTTGGACATGGCCCAGAATCCATGGGTCAGATAGTCGTTGGCAACGGAACTGTGTGACTGTATCCTTGAATAACCGCAGTGATGGTTGGTCAGGATCAGCCCCTGGTCAGAGACAAGCTCAGCGGTACATCCCCGGCCAAACAACACTACTGCATCCTTCAGGCTCGCCTGGTTCACACTGTAAAGGTCTTCCGGTGTCATCCGGAAACCCCTTGCCTGCATCGCCTCATAATGCTTGCTCCCCATCAGGATCGGAAGCCACATCCCCTCATCTGCGTTCACTGCCTGAGGCAGGAAATGCATAAGGATGCTGATAGCAAATAGCATCTTCTTCATAATCATCTTTTTAAATAAAACTCTACTCTCTACTCTAGACTCTCTACTCCAGACTCTCGACTCTCCTTCACCGTGCCTTCGAGAACCTCAGGCACCGGTGAGTCATCAGTCGAGAGTCAA
>JAWOGX010000062.1:0-3480 GCA_046496455.1 Bacteroidales bacterium
CGGAGTTCGGGGGATTATTAAAAGCAACAACATGATGACACATGCTGCGATATAGGTAGCCGGTGCGGTTTGCGTCATAATTCCAATGCCTCGTTCAAGCAGGTATCCTGATACGTAATGATGGGCGAAAAAAAGGAACAGGCTGTCAACAACCAGCAGCCCAAGCACAACAAAGCAAAGTATGGTAAACAAATACCTGATGACCCAGCCAGGGGGAACACCAAGCTGGATCAGGGTTCTGATCTCGTAATCTGACCGGACAATGAAGAGGCTGAAACTCAAAACAAAGAGATACAAAGCGAGCAAAATGATCACAAGCCCAATGAAAGCGGTAACCAGCAAGCTGATTTGCAGAAGCTGGTTAAGCTTGCCGCTTCGGAGTTCGCTCTCACTGGTTTCGTAATTTCTTTCACGGATGAATGCAGTGAGTTCAGGGTCTGCGGTCACCCTGGATACGATAACAAGCCTTGTAGGTTTGTGCGATTGCTGATCACCATATTTTTGGTTTGCCCATTGCATGAAACTTTCAGGCACCAGGATGGCATTGATCTTTTCACTCAGCCCGACAATCCTGCCCTGCAGCACTACGCTTTCCCCATTGCCTGAAATCCTGATCTTCAGATTTGCCATCCTGAGGGTTTTCTCGGAAAGCTGCGGAAGGTTTTGCCCCGGGGCAAAACCAAAGTTGTAGAACTTAAGGAAATCGGCCGGGAGCACCACCGGAACAATTGCGGTTTCTTGCGACCATGCCCATTCTTCTTCAGGTAGGCCAACAATGTCATCAGGAACCGATTCAAAAAAGAACTCACTTACCAGGTTCGGAATTTCAACACCTGCCATACCCACGCTGACGGCAACCTTAAAGTGGCAGGGGATAAAAGGCTCAACCCTGTTGACGAAATGCTGCGCCCTGAGTTCATCTATCTCCCCAACCGAAAAAGTGTTACCGGAGATACCGAGGGTGTTCAGCATCGAAATCTTCTTGTTGATGACCACAATCCCCGGGGCAAAGAGATCATCTTCGTCATTGTTCATGAACCAACGGGCATCGAACCAAAGCTGCAGTGCAGCCATCAGGATGAAAAAGCCGAGGAGCGATCCCGCCGAGGCACCGGAAAGGCGCAGCAGGTTCCTGCGCCCAATCAGCTTCCCAATGTATTTATTGACAGGTATTTTCATCGTTATACCTCAATCACTTTGGAAAAGTCAATACTGTAGTGGTCCCCGAGACTTGTCATCACCAGGGATGATTCCCTTACACGACATGCCCTCAGGATCATTTCCACAGCGATGCTGATGTTGTGCTTGTCGAGATGGCTGAAGGGTTCATCCATCAGCAGAAAAGAAAAAGGCTGCACAAGAGCCCTGATGATGGCCACACGCTGCTGTTCTCCGAAAGACATGTGGGAAATTCTTTTCCCGGTGAGTTTGCCAATGCCAAATTCCTCAAACATATTCAGGATTTCCTCTTCTGAAACACCTGGATTCAGGGTGTTTTTCAACATAACATTCTCAAATGCAGTAAGTTGTCGGAAGAGTCTCAAATCCTGAAAAACCACCGATAAGGCATTACGCCGTAATTGGCTCCAATCGTTGACCGGAAATGTGGAAACAAGATGACCGTCAAAATGGATTGAACCCGAATAATCCCTGCGCAGGCCGTACAGAAATGCTATGGCTGAGGTCTTTCCCCTTCCGCTTCCTGATTTCAGCAGAATATTTTCCCCGCGCTGAAAATCCAGTTGATGCCCCCATAATTCAGAAGTGGCACCAAACATACCCAACTTCACTTCAGGCCGAAGTTTATTCAGTGTTATGGTGCGGATTTCAAGCATCAGTTTTCCTTTTCGTTATTTTGAAAACAGCTCCGAAAGCAACAAGTTAAGACTGTTTCGGTTGTTATCACTAAAGTCAACCACCATTCTGACCCTGGAGGGGTCAATTCTCAAATTCACCAGTTCAGTCTGGCCGAGCAAGGCAGCGGGTCCGCCCTGAGGGGCCATGCTTCCGAAAATTTCATACAGTTGATCAACATTAAGGTGCATTGTGAGATTGTGATTGGCATATTCCCTTTTCTGCACCTCCGTAAATTCACTCACCGCATCTCCTGAAACAGGCCCTGAATTTGCCACAAACTCTTTCCTGTTGCCAATAAGCAGAATATCATCAATGGCTTTTGCATAGAAAACTGTTGCTGAAGATGAAATGAAGGGAACCCTGGTCCTTCCGGGCATAAAACGGTACATATCACCTTCCTTTGCAAACATCTTATTCCTGATCATTCCGGGTAATAAGCTGTCGAAAACAACAGGATCGATGATCATGGTCATTCTGACATCCGGATTCAGTTTCGCAAACGGATTATCCTCCTCTGCCCTGTTGCTGAATACATCATCCAACATTTTTCCGATGTTCGAAGGTGGATGTGTAACAGAAAGCATCACCCGCTCGCGGATGGCTGACGAGAGCTCTTCAATTCCGCGAACAGGAATGTTCTTTTCGATCAGTTTGTATAAATGCCCTGCCGACATTCCAGGGAAATCACCCTGGCCTGGAAAAGGGGATTCGTCATTTTTCGCCAGACTTAGCGCCAGCAGAAGGTTTTCTGGCTGATGATACTGGAGAAGCCTTTCTACCTGTGCTGCACGACCATGGATATTGACAACCTCTGACCTTTCCTCGGCAAATAATTCTGCATCCAGGGTCACTTTACCGTTGTGGAAGTTTACATCCAGCAAGATGTCCGAGACCGATTCAGGGATATTCCCGGGCCACTTCCAGGATTTCAGCACCGGAACAGAAGAAGCGGAAGTTTTTACATCAGCCCAGCATAATAGATCGCTCTCTTTACTGACCAGTTCAGATGCATGCTGATGCACAGAAAAAAATTGCTGATCAGGGCTTAACGCTGCAAGACGAAGGAACTCCTTCCTGAGGTCAGGTGCGGATAAATTTTCATTGCCATTCAGGATGATAAGCGCTGTTTTCTTCCAGGCGACAAGAACACCATGCCGGATAAAAATCCGATACCCTTCAACTTTCTCCAGGGTACCACTCCCTGTTGCAGCTTTCATCAACTGCGTGCGGATTGATTTGTCATTTTTCAATGCAAGCACGACACCCAGATATGAATGCTGACCCACTATACCCAGGAAAACTATTCCTTTTTCCTGGGGATTCAGGCCAGATCCGGAAGAAGCGGTGATCAGGTTTCTGGCCAATGCAACCAATACCGGATCGCCCGCAGCGGATTCCGTGAAGAGATTGTTCAATGCGGACAATTGATCCTCACCAGCCTTGGCAAAAATCCTTTCGAGGTCCAGGGCTGCAAGGGCAACAGTATTTTCAGGAATAAGGGAAAGGTGGCCTGAATCATCCTTTTTCCGGGGAAGAAGGAGCAATACTACCACAAGGGTGGCCACAAGGACCACCCCGATGAGAAGATATTTTGCCGTGAATTTCATCACCCCTTCATTACCT
>JAWOGX010000127.1:0-2830 GCA_046496455.1 Bacteroidales bacterium
CCGGCAACCACAACAACAGGTTTAAAGCTTTCATCTCACATTGTGGCATGTTCAATCTCGAGAGCATGTATGGGGCTACTGAAGAGTATTTCTTTGTGAATTATGACCTGAAAGGACCTTACTGGGATCCTGCGGCAGCGGCGAGTTATGCTGCTTCCCCGCACAGATTTGTCAAAAACTGGAATACCCCGATCATGATCATTTCAGGGGGGAATGATTTCAGGATCCCTTATACAGAAAGCCTGCAGGCTTTCAATGCAGCACAACTCCTCGGTGTCCCTTCGAAACTTCTCATTTTCCCAGAAGAGAGCCATTTCGTATTGAAGCCTCAAAACAGCATCCTTTGGCAGCGTGAGTTTTTCGGCTGGCTTGATCATTATCTTAAAAACTAATTGCAAATATTCACATGAAGAAGAGTGATATCACAATTTTGATTTTTTTTGGCATAGCCCTGTTATTCGCCACTGCCTGTGAAAAGGAGCCGGAACCAGAACCCTATCACCTGCAATGCAAAATTGAAGGGGTCAGTTGGAGTGCTGCAAAGTCCATAACGGGTGAACTCAACAACGGAATCATCATCGTAAACGGCGTGAACCAGGGCAATGACACCCTGAGGATGCTGATTAAGGATACCCAGCCCGGCAGTTATCCCATCAAGAACATCAGCAATATATGCATTCTGAAAAAAGGGAGTGAAACCTTTATCCCCCTGAATTCAGCTGAAGGAACCCTCGTGATCACAGCCCACGATGAAGCGAAACGGGTTATTGAAGGGACATTTCATTATACTGCTGATGGTGGATCCGGCAACTGGTTGGTCATTACCGATGGGAAATTCAAATCCAGCTACCAGTAAACGGTAACCTGACAGCCTTTGGCTGCCTGAATCCGACCATCAACTGACCATTATACTCCTCAGCCTGATAATAAACGGAATCCGCTGACTGGTGCCTTACTTTTATGGTTGATAACCAAAACAAATCAGCCATGAAACGTCATTTTATCCTTTTTCTGCTGACCGTAATGCCGGTCATTTACATCGCTGCACAGGGCACCATCAGAGGGAATGTCACAACAGTACTCCTGCAGGGTGGGCAGGAGACCGTAGCGCCATTGGTGGGGGCAGAGGTATATGTAACCTATGGGGGGAGCATGATCAAGACCACCACCAATAATCACGGTGATTACACCATCAAGCCACTTGAACCTGGGATCTACAACGTTACGATCAACAGCATACTCATTGACACCCTGGTGGTCACCAACATCCAGGTTTCGGGCACAGGTGTCACTTTTGTTGAAGACAAGAAGGTCCCTTTGGGGAGAAGCCTCGATCGGGTTGTTATCTCCTCCTCCACGTCTCTCCGGAATGCTTCACCATCGAAAGGGGAGCTGAAGGGTGCTGATCTCGATAATCTTCCGGACCCCAACATTAACAAAGCCATTGAGCTGATGGGTGGTACCTGGGTCAGCGATAATGGCAGACAGATCTCATTCCGTGGTGCCCGTATCGGTGACGCTTTATATATCATTGACGGGGTGAGGCAGCGTAGCACCGAAGTTTCCCTGCCGAACAGGTCCATCGCCACCATCAATGCCTGGCACGGAGGTGTCCCCGCAGAATATGGCGATTTCATGGGAGGAGTGGTGGTCATCGAAACCATGTCATACTTCGACTGGGAAAACCAGCAGGAGGTGAAGAGGCTTATCAAAAAGAAGGAGAAAGAGCTGGAAGAGTTTCAAGATCGTTTTAATGATTGAAATTAGTAATTAGTAATTAGAAATTAGAAATTAGTAATTTTGTAATATTCAGGTATTTAAGGATTTGAAAGCTTGATGTATCAAATTACCGGATTGCAGATGAAAAATATCCCTTCGATACTGGTGCTTTTGCTGATGCTGGTTTCTTCCGTGATACCGGCACAGGCGCCAGTATCTTTGAGGGTCCTCGATGCAGTCAGTGGGAACCCTGTGGTGGGAGCACACATTTCCGACCGCAAGGGCGGGGTCTTGTCAGTGACAAACCTGAAAGGTGAAGGCCGTTTGTCAGCAGCCGGTGATTCATTGCAAATCAGAATCAGCCATGTAAGCTACAACGACACTGTGCTGCTCATTGTCCCGAACGGTTCTTTGGTTAATATCATTATAACGCCACGGCTGACCAGCCTCAAGCCTTTTGTGTTCAGCGGATCTCCGGTGAATCTCCTTCCTGACAAGCCATGGTATGTCAGCAGCTACCTCCATTGCCCGGAAGGTTTACTGCTGCTGGCTTATCCGCAAAGGATGCTTGCACGGCAATCCCTTTTTCTGCTTGACGACAATCAGGAGGTGCTGGCTTCTGTTGCCTGGAAGGAGCAAGCCTCCCTCCTGCAGGACGCGGTTGGCGATATCTGGCTTAAAGGGAAGGAGAAGACATGGCTCGTGAAGGTTGCTCCTGATGCCATTACCATTGGAGCGTATTCTCTTCCCACGAAAGAGTTCGAAGAAGGCATCGAAAGGATTGTGCTCGCTTCCGGCAGGAAATACTATTTCGGACACTATTCCCGTGACAACCAATGGCTTGACTATTACTGCTATCATGACGATCGTGGAAAAACTGAACTGTTGACAACATTAACGGATCCACTGGGGATGAAACTCAGGGAAACCCGGCATATTTTTGAGACCAATGAATTTGAACGCCGTTTTGGGGATATGTGTTTCTTTGCACCTGTGTATGCGCCGGTCTTTAAAGTGGGAGGGGAGTTGTTCATGTTCGCTCTTCCTGACGATGAGATCAGAAGATATGATTCCATGAACCGCCTGGTAAGCACGATACCTGTTACATTTC
>JAWOGX010000147.1:0-4330 GCA_046496455.1 Bacteroidales bacterium
AAATACTTCGAAGACAAAGGGCACCGCAAAACTCCAGAACGCTATTCGATCCTGAAAGAGATCTATTCAGGGGAGGGTCATTTCGACATAGAGACCCTGTATATCCGGATGAAGAACAACAAATACCGTGTAAGCAGGGCTACCTTATACAATACGATCATGCTGCTGCTGGACTGCAAGCTCGTAATCAAGCACCAGTTCGGGAGTCAGAGTGCTCAGTTTGAAAAATCATTCAAATTCCACCAGCACGATCATGTGGTGTGCACCACCTGCGGCAGGCTCAGGGAATTCTGCGACCCGCGTATCCAGGAGATCCAGAATGATGTGGCCAAATCCCTTGGGGTTGAAATCAATCAGCATTCCCTGGTATTTTACGCAGCCTGCAATAAACTTTGCGAAGAAGAGAAGTAAACCGGCCGGGCAAGGTTGCTTATCAGGCCATGATTGGTTAATTTTGCACGATGTGCAGAACGGTGACTGTTTGTGGAACAAAAATCAAGAGACACGATGAACGTTGATGTTATTTTAGGACTGCAGTGGGGCGATGAAGGGAAAGGGAAGATCGTTGATGTTTTTACCAGGGATTATGATGTGATTGCAAGGTTTCAGGGAGGGCCCAACGCGGGGCACACCCTGGAGTTCGATGGCATCAAGCACGTGCTTCACACCATCCCTTCTGGTATTTTTCATCCGGATAAAATCAACCTCATTGGCAACGGGGTGATTATCGACCCGCGAATTTTCGTTCAGGAGTTAAGGAAGCTTGACCCCCATGGTGTGGACTACCGGGCAAACCTGTATATTTCAAGGAGGGCGCACCTCATTCTTCCCACCCACCGGCTGATGGACGATTGCCTTGAACAACTGAAAGGGGCTTTAAAGATTGGCTCAACCCTGAAGGGGATTGGTCCGGCATATACGGATAAAACGGCCAGGCAGGGGTTGCGTGTGGGAGACCTGGAGCGGGGGGATTTTGCGACACGGTACGAAACCCTGAAACAGTGGCATCTGAGGCAGATCAGGGGGATGGGTGTTGACGTGAGCGAAAAGCTGATTGAAGGGCTTGCTTTGCAGGATTACGAAAAGGAATGGCTTGAAGCAGCCAGGGAGATCGCGACCCTGAAACTTGTTGACAGTGAATATTTCATCAACGATCAGCTTACCCGGGGGAAGAGGGTTTTGGCTGAGGGTGCGCAGGGGACAATGCTGGATGTCGATTTCGGGTCGTATCCCTTTGTCACCTCTTCCAATACAGTCACTGCAGGGGTTTGCTCCGGACTTGGCATCTCCCCGAAACTGATCGGTAATATTTACGGTGTATTCAAGGCATACTGCACCCGCGTCGGATCTGGCCCCTTTCCCACAGAACTGCATGACGAAACCGGCGAAAAACTCCGGGTCAATGGCCACGAATTCGGTTCCACCACCGGGAGGCCACGCCGCTGCGGCTGGCTTGACCTGCCTGCCCTCCGGTATGCCATCATGGTCAACGGTGTCACCTCACTCATCATGACCAAAGCCGATGTGCTGAACGACTTTGAAACCATCCGCATCGCCCACAGCTACCGCTCAGGGGATGAAATCACCAACCGCTGGGGTTTTCACTGCGACAGCCGTCCTGTTGAACCCATTTACCGTGATGAAAAAGGGTGGATGTCTGACATCGGTGTGATCACCGGAACTGAGGAGTTGCCGGAAGAGCTGGTTGCCTACACCAGGATTATTGAGCAGGAGATGGCTTTGCCAATCTCTTTCATTTCGACCGGACCGGACCGCAGCCAGATCATCAGCAGGGGCAGGTAAACCCTTTCAATCCTAACCATCTTGCATCCAGACAACAAAAACTGCATCATAGTTGCGTTGCAATGATAAATGATGTATTTTCGTGATCGAAGAAATCTGATCAAACATCTTAAAAACTGCCATAAAATGAATACGACGAAGCGCCTGAGATTTATCCTCCTGCTTGTGTTCACAGCAACATTCGCCACTTTCGATGCCGTGGCGCAGATCATCGACGAGAAAGAGGTGGCCCCCGCAGCCATGGATCTTTTCAACCGGAAATTCCGAAAATCGACAGAGCCTGTATGGGAGATGAAGGGGAACGACTATGCCGTGAACTTTGTCTTTAAGGCCAAAAAGGTATATGCCGAGTTTGAGCGGACCGGCAAGCTCACCGTTCAGCGGACCGAAATGAACCTCGAAGAGCTCAAACCCAATATTCAGCAATACCTGAAGAAAAAGCAAAAGTCACAGGTTGTGCGGAAGGCAGAATATGTGCAGGAATTCCCTACCAAGAAATACTACTATGTTGAAATGGTACCCAAGCGATACAAGGATGACGAGGATGCCGTGGTAACCGTCCTCTATTTCAGTTCTACGGGGGTATTCCAGAGTACCGGCGAAGAGAAGGGCGGAGATGAAGACGGGGCTGAGGCCGAAGAGAAACTGGAAGTGCCTGCCAATGTGCTGAAGGAGTTCTCGAGAAAAGTAAAGAAGGCCAACGAGGTGGAATGGATGGATGTGGATACTGCTTACCGCGCCGATTTCAAGTCGGGCAGCAATACTTCCTACGCGCTGTTTGCCTATGAAGGTGCCTGGATCAAGACCACGATGAAAATGAAAGCGAAATTCAAGAACCTCCACCCGGGCATCCAGCGCTACTTCGCAGAAAACATGGACGATTACACCTTTCTGTATGCGGAAGATGTGACGGAGGCCCCCAACGAAAAATATTTTAATGTCGTTATCCTCGACAATACCGACAACCCCGCGGAAGGCGAAGAGATCCAGCCCACCCAGCTCCACTTCACCAAGTCGGGCAAGCATGTGGCAACATTCTATCCCGATTACACCGTTGAACGGTATCAGAAAAAGGTAGACAAAAAGTGGCAGAAGATCGCCAACGATGAAAATGTTGCGGCCGCAGGTGGCGCGGTGAGTGACAAGGACATCGACCGCAAGGATCTACCCACCAGGGCACAGGATTTCCTCAACAAAAATTACGACAACGAATGGAGAACCCGTGTGTGCCGTGCCATCGAAGACGACACCCATGGCATCCTGTATTATGTTGTGATGAAGAAACAGGGGCAAAACCTGAGCGAGGAACACTATTTCGACCTGCACGGGAATCTGATAGAAGACGAAGACGAAGAGTAAGGAGAAAGTCGAGAGTCGAGAGTCGGGAGTCGGGAGTTGGGAGGTTATTTAGTCGGTTTCAGCATGAAATCATATGCAGGGATACTTTTGATCCTGTTTGTATTTCATTCCTTCGGATTGAGATCACAGACCACTGTTCTGCTCACAGCAGATTATGATGCAGCCATCGGATACCACGACAATTACAATACGGCAAATACCAATTACTGGAATGCATCTCAGAATGCAGCGTATGTACTTCCGGGTACGCATTCCCTTGGGGGATTGAATGTCAACCGTGCCCTGATCCATTTTGATCTTTCATTAATCCCGCCAGGTGCGATTATCACCTCCGCCAGGATGAACCTTTACGCTATTGGGCCACCACTATACAGCATAGGGCATACCGGGAGCAACAACAGCTCATATCTTCAACGGGTAATCCAACCATGGAATGCAACAACAGCAACCTGGAACAATCAGCCATTGGCAACATCCAACAACCAGGTGATACTTCCACAAAGCACTTCACCGCTTCAAGACTATACAAACATTAATGTACTCCCGCTGGTTCTTGATATGTTGGCCACCAACAACTATGGATTCATACTAAGGCTAGTCAATGAAGTTCTTACAAACGGGCTCATGTTCGGTTCCATTGATTGCGGGAATCCGGTTAAATTTCCTACTCTTGAGATCACATACTTCCTTAACCTGCCATCACCTCCGATCCATTGCCTTAATGTTGACCCCAACGGGAGTGTCACCCTTACATGGAAGCCAGCTGATCAGACAGTTCTGCCTTTTCACAGTTACCATCTCTGGACATCCCAATCCTCCTCAGGGCCATTCATCAAGTTTGATTCTATTGGCAACTACTCCACTCTGTCTGTAACGCATTTGGGAGCCGATGCTCACATCCAACCTGTATACTATTATCTGACAGTGCAATACGTTGGTGCGGGAAATCCTGTTTCTCCACCGTTCGATACGGTGAGTACAATGTTTTTGCATGTAAACAATATAGGGGGGACTACAGGAGTGGCGTCACTTAACTGGAACCCGACACGCCATCCACCATGAATTTGTACTCGTAATCGCCGGGGGGCAGCATCACGACCTTCTGCCACAGGCCGGGAGCGCTTCGCTTCATGCGGCCGGCTGTCTCGTCCCAGCCGTTGAACGCGCC
>JAWOGX010000243.1:0-13604 GCA_046496455.1 Bacteroidales bacterium
GTTGTTTGTTCCATAGGAGATATTCGGTGGGGTCACCGATGCAGACCACGTTTGAGCTTTCCCCGTAGCAACTGTATAATACCAGTTCACTGCCCCTGTAGGACTACCTGGCCTGTACCAGTCAACCAGCACCATCAGATTATCAGAGCCATTGTAACTGAAGGTATTGGGTGTATTGAACATGAAAGTTACCCATCCTGATGCAAGAGGAAGGTTTTGTGATGTGTTTTCATACACCAGTGTTGCCCCGTTGAGCTCAGCAGCGAAGGTACCTGTTGTGGTAGGGACGGTATTGATTGAGGTGTGTTTCAGATAGATCCTGTATGTCGCATTGCCAAGGTTGTAACCATTTGCATTGGATTTGTTCCACGCCATGGACTCGATGATTCCGGAAGCATTCAGTTCAGCAGGGGTAAAAAGGCTGATGTGGTTGCTATAGAGATAGGAACTGCTAGCGCTGCTGATATAGGTAGGGCCGGCTGTTGCAGCATTGGTTGTGGCTGTACCGATTGTAACCACTGCGGGTGCCTGTTTCACTTTGAAACTCAGGCAGCCGGTCTGGGGATAGCGCCCCATGTTGGCATTCGTGCTCGCATCGTAGGCAATGATGTGGTAGCATAGCACAGTATTGTACGTATGGCTGGGGATCTCCCCTGAGAAAGAATTACCGGACTGAGGGTTCATGGCAACCGTATCAGGTGTTCCACCGTTGGCGGTGTACACAATCATTGCTGTGTCGACACCACTGAAATCGGTAATATCAGCATAGATCAGAAATGGCCCGGTATGATAAACCGTATCGGGTTGGATCGGCGCTGCAAGGGTGATGACAGGAGGGATCATCTCATCAGGGTTCACGAGTACCCTGATCTTGTCCAGGAGCCAGCCATAAGCACCCTGGCCACCAAAAGCACCACCGTCATAAAGCCGGAAACGGATTTTTACATTGGGTTGATTCCCTGCCAGCAACGACAGGTTAAACTGCTCCGTTTTCCACCATGCATTGGTGGGCGTCGTACCGTTATTGGGGCCATCCCAATCCATGTAGGATGTTGCGGCGAACCTGTCCGCCTGGGTCCCGAACTGACCCGCTCCCATGTACTCAGCAGCCGTGAGTTTTGTCCATGTGACGCCATTGTTGATGCTCACAAAAAGCTCGGCATAATCAAAGAAATCAACCTTGCAGATCTGGTCAAACTCAAGCATGACATAGAGATTACCCACCGTACTGAATGAATTTGTGGTCAGGGTAGTGGTATCCCCGACCTGAACAGCGCAGTGGATCGACCGGGCACCCTGGGAGTAATAGGCCGTGTTGACCGTCCAGGCATTGGTTGTGCTGCTGGCAGAAATCACACTGTCAGCACCTGATGGAAGCTCAAAATCTTCATGGAATACCACCGTTTGGGCAAAGGCTGCAAACAGGAAAGAAGTCAGGATTACCACAAGTAAAGATCTCTTCATGATATAAGTGTTTAGATTTGAACATAGTAAGTATTGTGTAACCCGCACATGCCAACCCCTTGAAAGATCATGGATATAATACGTCAACCTATCTATAAACCGAAGCAAGATAACTAAATCATTATTTAAAATCAACCTAAAAATATCATTCTGAAAGAATAATCTGTCAAAATTGACGATCTTTAACCCCCGTGAAGCCATTTCACACCATTAACCTATTTAAATCCCATGCGCCTCAAAACCCTTATGCTCGATGCCTCCAGTGGTTTTTACAGGATCAGTCATCACGAATCCGGACAATTTTTCGGCCCTGTCGATCTTGGACTACATCTGGCACATAAACACAACAGCCTGAACATCGGAACAGGCATCTTTGCGGGATCCATATTCCCCGGCTCCAACCGACTGATATTTAACGGTATATCCCCTTGCTGGCATGGATTTTTTATCTCTTCTATGGGTGGTGCAGGACTGGTCTTCGACAACCTTGGGATCAATCTATTGTCCATTGTCGGCAAGTCAACAGTGCCATCCCTTCTTTACCTCAACAGGGACCAGGGAGAAGAGATACGCGTGGAACTTTTCCCCCTCGATCTTGCACGGGTTTGGCAGCACGGGCGGAAAGGGGTTTACGGTCTGATGGAATTCGCCCTGGAGCATTTCGGCAGCAACTACAGTAGTGACCCCAGAATCCTGGCAACCGGGCCCGCTTCCCTGCATACCGATTTTGGCGCAATCGCCTCAGCACCGGTGCGCAAAGGCACACTCACTCCGGTTGACACATGGGCCGGCCGGGGGGGATTCGGCACCAAAATGCTCAGGGATCATGGCATCGCAGGAGTCATTTACGGCGGAACCCATGTGGATGATGATTTCCGTGACCGGAAGGTGGCAGACAAGTGGTTCCAGGAAAAGTACAACCAGCATCTGGCCGCCAAAGATTTTGAAGCCACCACCAAATATCGGTTCGACCCGAAATTTGACACCGGTGGCACCCTCGGTATCAATTTCAAAACCGTGAAGGGGGATCTGATTGCCTTCAATTACCGTTCGATCTACTGGCCGGAAGAGGAAAGGCTTAAACTGCACCAGGAGTTCATTCTGGATCATTACCTCAAACAGTTCAATGAAGAAACGATCCAAACAAAGCAGCAGAAGAATTGCGGTGAACCTTGTGTGGCAGTATGCAAAAAAATGAACGGCATCTACAAAAAGGATTACGAACCCTATCAGACCATGGGACCTTTATGTGGGATCTTCGATCAGCGGGCCGCTGAATTGCTGAACCACGAAGCAGACACCCTTGGATTTGATGCCATTTCTGTAGGAGGTGTAATTGCCTGGTTGATGGAATGCCTTCATGAGGGGTTTCTGCAACCGGATGACCTGGGGGTTAAGGGGAAACCGGTCTTCAGCCAGGAAAACTTTGACCTGGTCAGGGATTCAATGCACAATGCCAGCCTCGGTCTGGAGATGTTGAAAGAGATGGTAAAACCGGATGGGAAAATCCCACTGCAATTCGGAGCCAGGAAGCTTGCCCGGCAACTGGCAAGGGAAAAGGGGCAGGAAGTCATGGATTGCTTTGCTTTCAATGCCTTTGCCAGGCAAGGGTGGATTGTTCCAAACCAGTACTGGACGCCAGGAGCTGTGTCACCAGTGGCCATCATGGGGAAATATTACATGAACTACGGCAAGGAATTCATCCCTCCGCGGGAGCTGGGCAAAGCAAATGCTGAACGGATGGTGAAAGAGCTGATGCTCGACAACCTTGGAATATGCCGTTTCCACCGTGCATGGGCAGAAGAACTGATGCCACATATCCTGGAAGAACTGTTCGGATGCAAGGATGCCTTCATGAAATCGGTCAATATGTCTGCAAGCCGTATCACCAGCCGCAATGCTTCCGTATTTTTCGAATCACAGCGCACCATTGACCTGGTGCACACATTTCTGAAAAAGAAGAATGAAACAGCACCCGGTAAGGATCCTGTCCTGAGCCAATGGCTTGGTCGGTTTCAGGATGACCCGCACCACGCTGCCCTCGACTTTTGGTATGATATACACAAAGGGCTTCACGAAAGCCTCAGGGAGTTTCCTTTTTGAAAAACTTATTCCCCCATCTTGAGCACCTTATGGGTGTACCTGATATTTCCCGTTTTATCAGTCATCACAAGCAGATACACCCCCTGGGTCAGGTTACGGGTGGAGAAAGTGAGACCGTGCTTTCCGGCACTGACAGGCCCTTCAAAAAAGCGGTGCACCTGCTGTCCGGACATGTTCCTGAGTTCAATGACGAGGTCCTGGGGTTCATCGAGGTTAAATTCCATTCCAAAGAGATCAATCACCGGATTGGGATACAGGGAGGCTTCCATATTGCGGTTTTTCACAACCACAGGTGTTTCAAAAGCTCCTGAAACCACTTCCGCGATCTGGGTCCCAAGCTTGCGGGTTACCCCGGACTTGATGCCAAACATTCCGGATATCCATACAGTCCCGGGCTCATTGTATTTTCTCTGGATGCCTGAATAATCGCCCCATCGCTCATAGGATCCCGGAAAAATATCGATGAATGCATCGCCGGTTTTGATTTCAGCCCTTGAGGAATAGCCACCTGCCCCATCGTAGAAAATGGCTGAAACCCCGGGATAGGCTGTATCACCGGTGTGATTGAATCCTATGATTGCCTGCTGGCTGAACAGGGTATTGCCGGTATAGGCGATGTTCGGATAACCAAACTCCATCCCTGGTTCGGTGATCAGCTTCCCTTTCAGCGAAGGTGTTGTATTGACATTACTGATGATGCCATGATAGATCACCGCCGACCCGGTCGTGGTGTCGATCGAGTTGGCAACGAACTGGATGGTGTTGTTCCGGAGGAATCCCCCCAGCACCCGGGCATCATTCGTGGCAAGCTTATTTGTAGTTTTGGGTTGTTTTGCATCGGGCGGAGCCCCATAACCGACATCCGAAGTCAGATGGCTGATCCTTAATGTAGTTGAAGGATTGGTGAGTTTGCCGGTCACCTCTAGCAGGAAAACGGAATCGCTGTACAGCGTAAAATTCCTGTTGGAAAGCAGATAGATGTTCGGTCCCAGTAACCTGTCCGATCCCTGGATGGGATTAATGTTTCTGATGTTTACATGGTCGAAGCTGATGCCGCTCCAAAGCCTGCTCGAGAGCTCATCTCCACGGTATCCGCTGAACTTGTCAAGCTGCCAGATCACCGTCTGTTTGAAAGATGTTTGCCAGGAAGAGCCATAGTTCAGCAAATTTCCGGTGATGAAGAATTCATCTTCAGTAAGGGCGATGGCCGGGTAATCGGTCCAGCTGGTATCGTTCAACGGGTTCCCTGCCAGGGAGTAAAGGTTCCAGTTGCCCATTACGTCGTTGGATTCACTGAATGCAACGACAATATTGGTCTTTGTATCGGAACTTGCCCCGGCAAGAAAAACGATGATAAACCTGTCTTGTGCCGGATCATACAATACTTTAGGATCGTACTGATGGGTTGATATACCGGTTAGTGGTGAAGAGAATGCGTTGAGGGAAATGGCCTTCATCAGGGTGTCGGCATTCAGGTCATAGAAGTATATCGTGGTATTGGTGGCAGAGATGAGTTGATTCCCGGCGGAAACAGCCAGCGTATTGTCGTTTGGCGCACTGTAGTTGTAAATGTTTCCCTGGAAGTTGCGCTTGATGGTCAGTTCAGGAACCGGAACATCCGTAAGAGCCTCCTGCCGGGATTTTGCATTGCCAGGGGCCGTTTTCCGGGGAAATCGTGCAGCACTCTCCTCCTTCAGTTGCATCAGATGCTGACGGTAGGTGCGGTTTCCCTCTGTGATTTCGCCAAAATGGGTAAGCCTGAAATCCCAGTCGGCAGGCAGATCAGCAATGTTAATCCTTCCGAAAGGGGTAACCCTGTAATCAGTGGTTTCAAACCTGACCTCCTGCGCAAGAACAGATGAAACAGCACTGACAGATAAGATAAGAATCAGGAGTTGGAGATACTTTTTCATGTTACTGAGATATTCAAACGGTATATGGAAAACAACAGGATAAAGATACAACATTTTCCACATCAGTTGGTCAATGAAGGCCAAAGAGGAGGTTGTCCGGATGAAGAAAATTCGCTATTTTTGCAGCAAACTCTTTTATAATGCGTTATTTGTATTTTATTTTGATGTTGCTTGTGGTGCAAACCACTCATGGACAGGAATGGGTCAGGATGATGAACGATCCAGAGGCAGGTTTTTTTGAAATCAGGGAAGCTTTTGAAGCATATATTTCCGAACAGGAACCGGGAAAACACATACCCGGAAGGAAACAGTTTGACCGTTACTCCTTTTTCACCGATTCAAGGGTTGATTCAGCAGGAAAGTTCGGCAGACCCGATGGCACCTGGCAGGAATATGCGAGGCTGATGCAGGAGAAAGCATCGGGAAAATACACCCAGGTATCGAACTGGCAACCTGTTGGACCTTTCGTCACCCCTATCAGCAGTCCGGGAATGGGGCGCATCAATTGCATCGCCTTTCACCCCACACAACCGGACATCATGTATGCCGGGGCGGCTTCCGGGGGCGTTTGGCGCACAACGGATGCAGGGAATTACTGGCATCCGGTCTCTGATTACATTGCCAGCATGGGAATATCTTCCATCGTCATTGATCATCAGAACCCCAATATTGTCTATGCAGCCACCGGCGATTTCAATCATTCTGACACCTATTCTGTAGGGATTATCAAGAGTTTCGATGGTGGCAACACCTGGGACACGACCGGGCTCAAATGGCCGGTCAATTATCAGCACAGAATCTCGAAGATCCTGATGCACCCTGTTGACCCCAATGTACTTTTTGCAGGCACCACGGTCGGTTTGCAAAGATCAACCGATGGCGGGGCAACATGGACCGTAGTCAGGACAGGTAGTATCGGCGATCTGGCATTTAAGCCCGGCAACCCGTCAGTCGTTTATGCTGCAGTAGGTACACGATTCTGGCGGTCAACGGATGGCGGGCAAACCTTCTCCATCATCCCCATCAGTTTCGGGGCAACCCTTGGAAGGGTGAAAATGGCCGTCACCCCCGCTGATTCAGATTATGTTTATCTCATCACCACGCTATCAAGCAATTCAGGCTTCGAAGGCATTTACCGGTCCGTGGACGGTGGAAGCACATTCGCAAAACAATCCTCATCCCCCAACATCCTCGGTTATGCCACCGATGGCACCAGCACCGGTGGCATTGCCTGGTATTGCCTCGGCCTCACCGTCTCCCCGGTGAATAAGGATGAAGTCTTTGCGGCTTGCGTCAATATCTGGCGCAGTACCAACGGTGGCTCTTCCTGGAACATCCGTGCACACTGGTACGGCGACCAGGGACTCCCCTACGTGCACGCCGACATCCACCATATGGAATACCATCCGCTCACCGGCGCCCTATATGTCTGTTCCGATGGCGGTATTGATATCTCCACCAACAGCGGCCTCTCGTTTACCCAAAAGAATTCCGGCCTGATGATCGGACAGGTGTATCGCATTGGCGTCTCCAAACAGGATCATCGGAGGATCATTGGCGGATGGCAGGACAACGGGACCCATTTTATGAACAATACCTCGTGGAAACATATGCTTGGCGGCGACGGCATGGAATGCATCATCAGCCCGGTCAATTATAACTATATGTACGGAGAAATGCAGTATGGCAGCATCTACCGCACCAGCAACGCCGGCAATGACTGGATAAAAATTTCGGAGGATATCGGGGAAGAGGGCTCCTGGATTACTCCTTACGTGCTCCATCCCAACAGTCACAGCACGCTGCTTGCCGGATACAATAACATCTACAGATCCAATAATTACGGGACATCCTGGACTCAGATCAGCTCCTTCACAGGCACCGGCTATTATGATAAATTCCGCTCCCTGGCTTATGCCCCTTCCAACCCCAATTACATTTATGCCGCCACTTACAACAGAATTTACAAATCGACCAATGGGGGCCAAACATGGGTGCAGATCAACAACAACCTTCCCGCTTACCCTATCACTTACCTGGCTGTTCACCATACCAACCCGAATGCTGTCTATGTCACGCTGTCAGGATTTTATGCCGGCAGCAAAGTCTTTATGACCAATAACCAGGGAAACAGCTGGATCAATATGTCCGGATCACTTCCCAATCTGCCTGCAAACTGCATCATTCATGAGAACAATACTCCTGGTGGCATCTATGTGGGAATGGATGTGGGTGTGTTCTACCGTGACAGCACCATGACCGACTGGGTGCCATTTTTTGATGGTCTTCCAAATGTAAAAATCGCTGAGCTTGAAATACATTACGATACCCACAAGCTGATAGCAGCTACTTACGGAAGAGGCATCTGGTGGAGTGACACCTATACCTGGCTCAACAGCATCAATGAGGCTGGCCCAGGACCTGAAGCACAGTTCAACATTTACCCCAACCCCTCACCGGGTGAGTTCAATATCACCCTGAACGGTACAGGGCGATCCATCAGGCAAGTCAGTATCTATGCTTCAACGGGAGCCCTGGTGTATCAGCAGTCAGGTGTGGAAGGGCAATCTTTCCTGAAGATCAGCGAGCCCGGGAAATTCTCACCGGGTATTTACCTCGCCAAAGTATTGCTCTCCGATGGTGTTCATTCAACAGGAAAACTCATTATCAGGAAGTAACCCATTATGGCCTACCAGTTTCATGAACTGCCCAACGGAATCAGAATTATCTACAGTCCGTCGCATTCCAGGGTAGCCCACCTGGGGGTTTATATCAATGCGGGTTCAAGGGATGAAGGGCCTGAAGAGCATGGCATTGCCCACTTCATCGAACATATGGCCTTCAAAGGGACCACCCGGAGGAAATCATTCCATATCCTCAACCGGCTCGATACGGTTGGCGGTGACCTGAATGCCTTTACCACAAAAGAGCATACCTGCCTCTACGCTTCATTCCTTTCTGAATATACTGCCAGGGCCATAGAACTCTTTTCTGACATTATCCTCAACTCAACTTTTCCGCAAAAAGAGCTCTCCCGTGAAAAATCAATCATCCTGGATGAAATCAATTCCTACAAGGACTCCCCGTCAGAATCAATCTTTGACGATTTTGAAGAGCTGATCTATCCCAACCATCCTATCGGCAGGAATATCCTGGGTGCCCCCGAGAGCCTGGAACTCATTACACGTTCCCAGATCATGCGCTTCATTTACAGGAACTACAGTGCATCGGAAACAGCAATCGCTTATATTGGCGCCCTCCCTTTCAAAAGAGTTGTCCTCCTGCTGGAAAAGTTTTTCTGTGGAATGAACAGCAATCATCTCAACCGGCAAAGAATTTCCGTTGAAGGGTATAACCCTGTTACCCTCACGGTTGATAAGGAGACACATCAAACCCATGTGATGCTGGGCACAGTTGCCTACCCATTCACTGATCCCCGCAAAAGAACCTTTCAGCTGATCAATAACATGCTGGGCGGGCCAGGTTCCAATTCAAGGCTGAACCTTGCATTACGTGAACGGAGAGGCTACACTTACCATGTAGAATCAAACTACCAGTCATATTCAGACACGGGACATTTTACCATCTACATGGGAACGACCTCTTCCGACCCCAAATCCACCATAAAACTGGCTTTTAAAGAGTTGGATTTACTCCGTAAAGCAACGCTCGGAACACTTCAGTTACACCGGGCAAAAAAGCAACTAGCCGGTCAGATTGCCCTTGCCTATGAATCAAAGGTAAATGAAATGCTGTCCATTGGCCGGAAACACCTTTATCATCTCGAGACAGCCCCCATTGAACAGATTATAGCCGGTGTCGAGGCCATCACCGCTTCAGAGATCCTTGAGGTGGCCAACGAGATCCTGGTTCCTGAAAAATTTTCAATCCTGATCTATCAATCGCAAGAGGATGATGAATAACGACGCATTGCTCAGGTATGCCGAAGACAACAGCAGCCCGGAACCCGAAATCCTTCAGGCCCTGAGCAGGGACACCCATCTCAGGATGCTCCACCCAAGGATGCTCACAGGCCATCTCCAGGGAAGGCTCCTGGCCATGATAAGCCGGATGATCCGGTCCCGGTATATCCTTGAGATTGGTACCTTTACAGGTTACAGTGCGCTTTGCCTTGCAGAAGGACTTGCAGATAATGGTGTGCTGCATACCATCGAGATCAATCCTGAATTTGAAGATAACATCAGGCACTGGTTTGATCAAGCGGGTGCCTCTGAAAAGATAAAGCTCCATATCGGTAATGCCATGGAACTGATTGCTGACCTTGTTGCATCCGTTCCGTTTGACCTTGTCTATCTTGATGCGGATAAGGAACATTATCCCGATTATTATACGCTTCTGCGGGAATCCCTCAGGCCCGGGTCGTTTATCCTTGCCGATAACGTATTGTGGGATGGTAAAGTGCTGCATCCGGCTGAACCCTCTGACCGCGACACCCTGGGTATTCAGGAGTTCAACAGGCTTGTTGCCGAAGACGCCGGCGTTGAAAAAGTGCTGCTGCCAATAAGGGATGGACTCACCCTGGTCAGAATATGCAACTGATTACCACAATGCCGTGAACTCCACCCCGATGATCAGCCTTGGCAAATCGACCGCAAGATGATCTGCCATCAGCAGGTTGGTAAGACGATATCTGCCATACAGCCCGATCGCATTATACCCGATGCCAAATTGTAATCCTGCTTCTGTTTTACTCAGATAATCAGCCGCATAAAAGGTAGCCTGAATGTCCCGATTACCGTCGCTGCCCTGATAATCATGGGTGCGACCCAGGTTCCAGCTGCCATAGCCGCCAATGTCCACATACTTTCCGATCTGGTCTCCACGGCGACCGAAGTTGAACCTGTGCGTAAGGTCCATGGTAAGCGCGGTGGTTCTTACCGTTTCTTCGTCCCACTGCGGTATCAGATAATATGGATCTATCAGACCAATCGACTTGACCCTGTAACTTACAAACTGCATGCTATAATCCACAATAATGGACGACAGGTTGGAAAACCTCCTCTTATAGAACAATCCATAGGCAAAATCGCCGCCCCCCTTTGTTGCCAGGGCATCACCCGACGGGACAACACCACCGAACCTGAGATAGGTTGACATATAATGCTTTTTGTTTGGCCCCCAATCACCCGAAAAATACTTCTCAGAAAACATCTCCTTAAAAACCCTTTCCTGCGCGTGGATTACAAAAGGAATATGGAAGAGGAACATTCCAATGATTAACGAACATAATAATCTGATTTTCATATCAATGTGTATATTATTCCAATGAGATACATTCATAATGACCACGGTAATGCACGCATGCTGTCTCCCCAGGGGAAAGTTTCATGTTCAGATCGCTGAACCTGGCAGTGACGTCATCAATCAGATAGACTGCATAGTAACTCAGCACACCCCCTGCATCCCGGATGTGCAGGTACATATATTGATCAAGGATTCCACCATCCTCATCGATTCCAACCTCATCCGTACTGAAAGAGAACGAATCATCAAAATTTATTTCAAGGGTAAAAGTGGGTTCAATCCCGATGGCAGAAGTTGAATCGAGAAATCCGGTGGCCCTGGGAATGCCGAAGCCGTGCGCGTAATCAAAGTAGGGGTACAAATGCCCTGATTGTTCAATTTTCCTGAAGAGTTCCATATTGGTTACTGAACGATCTGTTTGCCACGCACAAGCAGCAAAACCTGCTACGAGCGGAGATGCAAACGAAGTTCCCTGGGTATTGGTAAGCCCCTTTTTCCCGGCAGCAATCACATGGCCAAAAGCCACCACGTTGGGCTTCATCCTTCTGTCGAATGTAGGGCCGAATGAACTGAAGGAGGTGTGTGTGAGTAAAAAGGGGTCAACACCCCCTACTGACAAAACACTATCACCATCAGCAGGTGCTCCGACAATCTTCCATTTGTCACTCCCATCATTCCCTGCAGCATTTACCACCAGGATCCCTTTCGCTGCTGCCATATTGGCAGCACGGGTCACCAGGGTTGATTTGCCGTCCATCTGGTGGTTAAAATACCGGTGATAGGTGTATCCAAGAGAGCTGTTGATGATGTCCGCGCCATGCTTATCGGCCCATTCCGCAGCAGCAAGCCAGTTTTGCTCCTCCCTGAAAGGCTCAGTGCGTACTTCAGTGATTGCCAGCATATAGGAAGCACCGGTTGCCAATCCAAGTTGTTTACCTCCAACCATACCACCAATACATGACAAGACCATGGTGCCGTGCGCGATACCACGGTTCACATCTTCACGGTTCCTGGTGAAATCCCAGGTGTGCAGTATCCTGTTTTGTTCATTCAGATGCCTGAATACAGGGTTGTCGCGATAAGTAGGGAACCCACCATCAAAGACTGCAATCCTGACCCCGTTGCCATCAATACCTGCATTCCGCCAGTGAGTCAGCCCCAGGGTCCGAACCTGGTCTTCCACGATCATATTACTGAATATCATCGTCGTATCGTAGGGAGCCGAGGCATATACCCTGGGCAGATCAGCATGCGAAGATTCTACCTTACTGACAAAAGGGAGGGCTGCAATCATTTCGATCTGATCAGATGAAGCCACCACTGCCACTGCGTTGAACCACCTGCTCACAAATCCGGTGCTGTCAGCGATTCCTGTCACTTTCTCCACGTAATCATGCTTTACCGGATAATCGCTGAGGGAGTGGAGTGGAATCCCGGTGCGCAGCCTCCGCTCAAGCGCTTCCGGGGCAAAATAGGATTCCGGATCAAACTGAACCCCATCCTTATCGGTGAAGTAAATCCAGTAATGCTGCGATTTGAGGGAAGGCAATGTAAGGCAAAATAGCACAAACACCCATACCGCCTTCAACACTGCAGATGCCAATCTCCTTTTCATTTCCAAAAATTTAATCCTCCAAGATGAAAAAAGCCGGTTCTAATGACCGGCCTTCTCCACCTTTTACAAGGAATTTATTTCTTGATGATTTTCGCAGTTTTGCTTTCGCCGCCGGCGATAACCTGAATAATGTAGTTTCCGGTCTTCAGCCCAGAAAGGTCAAGGTTCAGTTCATTCCTGCCTGAAGCAAGGGTGCCGGCATCAAGGGTTTTCACTACTCTGCCTGAGAGGTCAAAGATATTCACCGTGGTTTTCACATGAGCGTTGAGGTTCAGCACTGCCGTTGCTCTCTGATCAACAGGGTTGGGATAGATCAGTAACTGTGATTTGAACAGTGAAGGCTTTGCAGCTTCAGGCCTGGGTACACTCACATAGTCGAGGTTCCTGAATGCACCACGGCCATGGGTCCCGGCGTAAATAGCCCCATAGTTGGAGGTTGGCATGAACTCATAGAGGGTGATTTCCTTGTCTGTACCGGTCAGCACATATGTATAAGGGAAATTCAGGGTCTGCTGGTGAAGCATCAGGGTTGGTACGCGATCCAACCCCATGTTGATCTCGGTCCATATAGGGCTGTTTGCGGCAATGTTTTCGGTCATCCAGGTGCCTAGTTCTGTTCCGACAATAACCCTGTTGGGATCATGCAAGGTGATGAGTGAAGCATATACCGGCATAGCAGGGAGTTTGGTTGTACCGGATCCCATTTTGGCAACCCAGTTGGGTGTTGCGCCCAAAGCATCGATACTGCGGTAGATGAAAACCGTATTGCCGTAGTTACCAAGCGTTACCACAACATGATCATGATTCAAAGGATCAATAGAAATTGAGGTTACCGCCCTGTTGCTCCAGGAACCGATCGCTGTTCTTGTGATTACCTGCTGGCTGCTGGTCATATCGGCTGAGAGCGAGTCATAAGCCTGCCGCAGGTTGGAGAACCTGAATACCGAGCCAGCCGTGGTTCCCACAAACACATGGTCACCGTCATTGGAGATGGTGAAAGTCTGGATCACGCCACCGGTTGTTGTACCGATCTTATGCCATGTCGGGGTGGTGCTGAAATCAAGGGGATTGCGGGTCATCCAGAGGCCGGTACGGCTGGCAATAATAAACATCGACTGCACAGGATTCTGGATCATCATGGAGTCGCCCTTATTGAGTCCGGCCAGTAAAGTATGGGTATATGGGTAGCCATGGTGCGGCCCTCTTATCGTAATCACTTCACCTGCAAGGTAGTTGGTGTCAGC
>JAWOGX010000252.1:0-2908 GCA_046496455.1 Bacteroidales bacterium
CTACGACAGGGGCAATGTCGGCAGGTCTCCCTACAATAAGACCTACGGTCGTTCTGTGCGTTGTCTCAAGGATTGAGTGCTGATGTGATGATGTGCAGATGTGCAGATGTGCAGATGAGGCGTGAGGCGTGAGTGAAAATGGCGTGGGGCTCTGCCGCGGCGGAGGGCGTGGAGCTTAAGGATCCGCCGAAAATGACTTAGTTGTATAATATTACATGGGAATATATCGCAGATTTACGCTGATCTCTCTCAGCGCTCATCTGCGGAGGTGATTGTGATGCTATAAAGGGATGATTGATTGATCAGCGCAAATCAGCGGGAGGTAAGAACCGTTGCTATCCGGAAACAAAATCCGGCAACGCTACCCCATCCTGCCACACATAAACTCAGGGCACGGCTTTCATCCCGCAGATCGACGCAGATTTCACCGCAGATTTTCGCTGAATCATCTCAGCGCTCATCTGCGGAGGGGATCATGATGCGATAGAAGGAGGATCGTTCTATCAGCGCAAATCAGCGGGAGGGTGAGTGAGAATTGGGTTTGAGTTTGAGTGTGAGTATTGAGGGACAAAACAGCAAAAGCGTGATACCTCGCTCTTGCTCAATACTCACGCTCTTGCTGTTTTGTGACCCCGCCAGGATTATTTCATGATCCTGGCGAGAAAGTTTTATCCATTGTGGAAGTTGTGACCCCGCCAGGATTCAAACCTGGAACCTTCTGATCCGTAGTCAGATACTCTATTCAGTTGAGCTACGGGGCCATCGCTGTTTGCGGCTGCAAAGATAAGGATAGTTTTTTTCTGTGCAAGATTTTTTGTCCTGGTGCGTTACAATAATCGTTTAATCCGAAAAAATTCAACTCTCCGGACGGATGCTGAACAAAGCACCAAAACTGTTGTTTAACAGCTAAGTCGATGAAAATGATATGAAAGAAGTTAAAAACTTGAAATACAGTATTAAAAGCGTTGAAAAAGAGCTCCTTCTTGATTGGTATTCCCTGATGTTTCTTGGCCGGTTGCTGGATGAGAAAGCCCCCAACTACCTGAAACAGGCGCTGGGTTGGTCTTACCATGCACCCTATGCCGGACATGATGCCATTCAACTTGCCATCGGGCAGGTGTTCATTCGTGAAACAGACCATCTGTTCCCCTACTACAGGGATATGCTTACGGTCCTTTCGGCTGGGATGACCGCAGAGGAGATTATCCTGAACGGGATCAGCAAAGCAACCGACCCGGCGTCGGGAGGCCGGCATATGTCGAACCACTTTGCCAAACCGGAATGGAACATCCACAATGTCTCCTCATCAACAGGGAACCACACCCTCCATGCAGCCGGGGTTGCCAGAGGCATTCAAAGATATGGTGGAACCGGTGTAGCCATAAGTTCGCAGGGTGAATC
Organism: Bacteroidales bacterium; assembly: GCA_046496455.1. GTDB lineage: Bacteria > Bacteroidota > Bacteroidia > Bacteroidales > SKPS01 > SKPS01. Next base: position 1,402 of record JAWOGX010000252.1, read on the forward strand.
TTCAGTTTCTGAAGGATATGTCTATGAAGCCATTAACGGTGCATCCAAAGAGAAGCTGCCCGTCATTTTTGTGTTTCAGGATAACCAGTTTGGCATCTCTGTTCCCAGGAAAGATCAGACTGCCAATCATCATGTAGCAGATAACTTCTCAGGCATGAAAAACCTCCGGATCATCCATTGCGACGGAAAGAACGTGTTTGACTCCATGAATGCGATGACTGAGGCCAGGCATCATGCCATCACGCAACAGGAGCCTGTCATTGTGCATGCGCGCTGTGTCAGGATCGGATCCCATTCCAATTCCGACAGGCACGAGCTTTATCGGGATGAAAACGAGCTTCACTGTACCGCAGCAGCTGACCCGCTCAAACGTTACCGCAAAATCCTCATCCACAGTAAGCGGATAACGGAGGAGGAGCTTGCGACACTTGAAGAACAGGCAAAGAAAACGGTAAGTGCTGCACACAAGAAGGCGATGGCAGCACCAGACCCCCTCCCCTCTTCGATTCATCAGTATGTACTTCCTGATGCTGCAGTGTCTGAAAAATACCCGGAAGGGCTCCATGCACATCAAGGTGATAAGAAAAAGCTGATTGAGGCATTGAATGAGACACTGAAAGCTGAGTTCAGGCTTAACCCGGATACTTTCATCTGGGGACAGGATGTGGCCTACAAAGAGAAAGGTGGCATTTTCAATGTCACCAAAGGGATGCAGCAGGAATTTGGCCCTGAACGGGTATTCAACGGTCCGATCGCCGAGGATTTCATTCTTGGCACCGCCAACGGCATGAGCAGATACGATGAGAAGATCAGGATTGTGGTGGAAGGTGCAGAGTTTGCCGACTATTTCTGGCCTGCGATGGAGCAGTTCGTGGAGATGACCCATGAGTACTGGCGCACCAACGGGAAGTTTACCCCCAATGTCACCATAAGGCTGGCATCAGGCGGGTATATCGGAGGTGGGCTTTACCATTCACAAACCATTGAGGGGGCGCTGACCACCTTTCCGGGGATCAGGGTTGTGTACCCCTCGTTTGCCGATGATGCGGCGGGATTACTCAGGATGGCCATGCGCTCCAAGGGTCCGACCCTGTTCCTGGAACCCAAGGCACTTTACAATAACCCCGATGCTGCTACACCCATCCCCGATGATTTCATGGTGCCGTTTGGCAAAGCCAGGATCCGCAGGCCGGGCTTTTTGAGTAGAAAGCCCAGATAACGATGCCAGGTATACCGACTGATTTCCTCTAGGTCTTTGTGCAGGCTGGTATGCTTGTAATATTCACACCAGCCCTTCACAATGGCGTTCAAGGTTGTCAATCTTGTGTATTCGTCCATCCAAGTCCAGTTCCGGCTTGTCAATTCCTTAATCTTTGCCTTGACCCGTTTGGTTGTCTTTCCGGCCGGACGTAGATGTATCGCCCATTTTCCTTCTGGCCGGACTCTTTGGATATGAAACCCTAGAAAGTCGAAGCCATCATTGACATGGGTAATCTTTGTCTTTTCT
>JAWOGX010000262.1:0-27232 GCA_046496455.1 Bacteroidales bacterium
GTTCCAAGCAGATACATCCCGTAAAAGGTGCTGGTTGTCGGAATGTCGTAAACCAGATTGTTGATCAATTCGGTTTCATATCCCAGTGAGTTAACCGAAGTTGTTATGTATATAGGATAAGCAGTATAAGACCCGACACCTGAACTGTGAATCATGTTGCCGATATACTTAATATTGCGGGAGGTAGTGGCGTAGATGCCATAGAATGTAGAGATAGTTGAACGGGTTGCTCTCGTTATCTCGTTGCCTGTAACCCAGGAAGTATCTACGTTATTAAGGTAAATACCAGAATTGTAGAAGTCCCTAACGATATTGTCAGATACTACATTTCCCCATGAGTTCAGATAGTTTGACTGACCAACCAGGGTGATACCATAATACCCGCCCACAATTTCATTCCCCGTTATGTTAACATACTGGGCATTGTTGCCCTGGGTTGTTGCTGAAGTTGTGGAATTGGATATGGCAATACCGGTGTTTGAAGTGGAACTGGTAACCAGGGTGCCCACATCTATGAGATTATTGGTAATATTGATGTACTGTGAGCCCCCTCTTATTGAAATTCCGATTTTTGATGTAGAGGGATTGGTATTGATGAACTGGAAGTTATTGAGTGTGAGATAAGATGTCCCGTTGATAGCGACAATAAAGGTGGATGTGCCTTCATTGACCACACTTCCATTTCCGTTGAAGGTGATCGTGTTTAAAGCAGAAACACCCAGGATGGAAGTTATTTCAAAACCACCTGTATAGGGTCCGCTGTTGGGGTCTGCGTTGAATGTTACCGCACCGGCAATTCCTAATGCCTGCATTGCATTGTTTGCGGCGATCAGATCGGGGAAGTCATCCGTTGGTGCAGCCCCAATGGTATAGATACCGCTGAGTGGCAATCCGAAACTTGCTGGTCCTGCCCATGAGGAGGTGTCGCCCGGGCTGCAGATTGAACGGACGTAAAAATCATACATCATTCCCGGATTAATGCCACTCAGGAGATGCGGGTTCGTCGTAGTGGTGAATTGTGTCCCTGTACCCTGTGTAAACCCTGAGGCACCCCATTCGATCTCCCATTGGGCAGCAGTTGCGTTTTCAGTCCAGTTAAGGTTTACAGAAGAGGGCCCTGCAACGGTAAACCCCAATCCGGATGGCGTCATGCAACTGGGTAATGGGCTGTAATAGGCTATGAGCTTCCAGGTGCCGATGTCTACCTTGTTGTATGAAGGGTCACACCCTGAGCCTCCCCAGGTGCGGCCGGCGTGCATCTGTATTTCTACCGTGCCTGTTGCCTGGTTGGCAAAAGTGAGCCCGTTGCGTGAGTAAGAGTATGTGCCACCGCTTGACCCACTTCCGGAATAGACTGTGGGTTCACCTGTCAGTGTAGTTGGGGAGTACAGCCATGACCGTTGTTCTGACATATACCCTCCGGCTGAAGCAGTAAAATCATAACTCGTAGAGATACTGTCAATCCACATTCCTGGAGGTATGGTTAAAAGAACTGATCCCGGGCAGGAGGAGAATTGGCCCAGGGCTGTGAAGCTGTAATCCGATGCGATATCACCGGATGTATAGGTGGCGCAGGCCGCGTTGGGGGGGCATTGAAAGGCTGTGGTGACTGTATAGGGCCCTGCCCAGTTGGAAGTGTCTCCGGGCCCGCATATGGAGCGTACATAAAAATCGTAGCTGGTTGAAGGATCCAACCCAGGAATGTTCACCGGTTTGATGGGAGTAAGGCCAAATTGCCCCGAGCCAAGCGGAAAACCGGTTAATCCCCCCTGAATTTGCCACTGGGTGGCTGTTCCGTTTTCGGTCCAATTGAGATCCAAAGACGTAGAGGTGATGTTCGAAGCATTCAGGCCGGTTGGGAATGGACACGTGGGAGGGTTCCCAATGGTCAGCTTAATGTTTGGCCTTTGGAGATGGGTGGCTGAAATGGATGTATTGGCGCACACGCCAGAGGCATCAGCATGATACTCTATCGTGGAGTTGTAGGTTGTTGTGCTTTGGTAAACAATCGCATTGTCTGTCCAGCCAGTGTTGTTGAAACAAGTTTCAATGATGAGGTTACTGGTTCCGTCCCAGGGAAACAATGCAGATAATGCATGCATGTTCCAGCCGGTTGTTTCAGTGTAGCTGCTTGCATAATAGACCGAAGTCAGCCCTGATTCCCAGGTGGTCAGGGCTGTCGATGTTGTGGTGCCGATTTTGATTTCAAACCCCTGAAGCGGTGTACCGTTGATCGTTGATACATTAAATCCGACCGCATAGATGCTGCCTGCTACGCCACCTGCTGCTACGATTTCAGAAGCGGGTACCAGGAATTGGTGTCTCGCACCATAATAATAATTGCCATAAGGGGCAGGATAACCCGATGAAGAATTTGTAATAGTCCCTGTCCCAACAATCACATCCGTTTGTGCATACCCAAGGGGTATCACAAAGAGCAGCATCCCTGTTAAAATGCCTGCTGTTAATACTGAAGAAAATCTTTTTGTCTTCATAAGATAGTAGATTTTGGTTTATGGAATTGTTTTTTTTCGTTTTACAAAAGCAACAAACAAAGCAAGTATCACACTGTCGCAAAACTCCGTCGGACAACATAAAAGGTGCCCGGCGTTACCTTTGCATCAGGGTGTTTTTTTATAAAAAGTAAGGGAAGATTAAAAGTATGGTTTCTGCCATAAGCATCTGAATTTGGTCTTTGGGTTTTGCCGCGTAATATTAAGAATATTTCTTTGTATTGGCAAGTATTTTGGAAATTATTTTTTTCGCAATTTTTTTCATGGCATCTAACCCTTTATTGATTAGATTAATGGAATATGTTAGCCGTCAAAGTGCAACCTGGTAAATGGTCTTGGCAGTGTATGCCTGATTTTCAGAAGATCTGATTTTTTGTACCTTTGCACCCCACCAAACTTTCACTACATATGGGTTTGCAATGCGGCATCGTCGGTCTGGCCAACACCGGCAAAACAACCATTTTTAACTGTATCTCCAATACCCGGGGGGAAACTTCTGCCTATGCCTTCTCCTCTTCAAAGTCAAATATGGGGCAGATCCTGGTACCGGACCAGCGGCTTTATGAGCTGGAAAAGTATCAGAAGACAGAAAAGATCGTACCTACCACTGTTGAGATTGTTGATATCCCTGGACTGGCAAAAGGGGCCTCCAGAGGAGAAGGAGTAGGCAATAGTTTTCTGTCTGATATCAGAAATACCGATGCCATCATCCATGTGTTGCGCTGCTTCGATGACCCCACGCTGCCCCATATGGAGGGTAGCGTTGACCCTGTGCGTGATATGGAACTGGTTGATTTTGAATTGCAGGTCAAAGACCTGGAACTCGTCGAAAGAAAAATGCATCGCCTCGATAAAATGGTCAGAGCGGGTGAGAAGAGTGCGAAGCATGGGTATGATGTGCTGTCGGTATTTAAAAAGCATCTTGAAGACCTCCAGCCTGCACGCACCGCCCCGGTCAAAGAGGAGGACCATGAGTGGATCAAAGATATCCAGCTCTTAAGCATGAAGCCTGTCATGTATGTCTGCAATGTTGATGATGCCTCTGCTTCGTCCGGCAACCATTATGTTGAGCGCGTCCGTGAAGCCCTTGCTGGTGAAAATGCTGAAATCCTGATCATTGCCGGTGCCCTGGAAGCCGAAATTGCCGACCTTGACGATCCAGCCGACCGCGAAGTGTTCCTGGAAGATGCTGGCCTCTCCGAACCGGGCGTCAACAAGCTGATCAGGGCTGCCTATGATATGCTGAAACTCAAGACCTTTTTTACCGTTGGCCCCAAGGAGATCCGCGCCTGGACCATCCGGGAAGGGATGACTGCCCCGCAGGCTGCAGGGGTAATCCATTCAGATCTCGAAAGGGGATTTATCAGGGCTGAGGTGATGAAATACAATGACTTTATCACGCTGGGCTCTGAACATGCTGTGAAAAATGCAGGGAAATTTGGGGTGGAAGGGAAAAATTACATCGTGCAGGATGGCGATATCCTCCACATCCGCTTCAACGTCTAGCAAAGCCTATCGGCAGTGCCGTGTCTTATCACCGATGTTCGGGTATCCCAATGCTTCAGCCTGCTTCCAGTCTTCACACGCTTTCTGCTGTTCCCCCAGGTAAAACCACGCCAGTCCCCGGTTGTACCACGCCGGAGCATAGTCGGGTTTCAGTTCAATGGCTTTACCGAAATCAGGGATGCCCTCCAAAGGCAGTCCAAGGCTCACTTTGCAGCTCCCCCGAAAATGCCAGGCTTCATGGTTTTCATTGTTTTTTTTGATGGCATCATCAAAATATTCCAGCGCCTGGTCATTCAATCCCATCGATAATTTCTTCTTCCCCTTCTTGACCAGCTCAATCGATTGCTGCTCCCGGTCAGCACACCCTGTCATCGCTAAAATGAGCAGGATCATCAGGCTTGTCAGCAGTTTTTGCGTCATTGTATTTATATGTTTTATTAAAATTTTTTCTCCACAGATTACACAGATTACCGGATTCCTTCCTGCCGCAGCCATGCAAGGTAACGTGCCCGGTTCTGTTCATGTTGCCGGTGTGTTTCTGCAAAGGTGTGGGTGGAGTTATAGCCTGGATTTGCCACAAAGAACAGATAATCATGCTCTTCGTAATTCAGTATCTGGTCAATCGTTGCAGGATTGGGGGCGCAAATGACCCCTGGCGGCAGACCTTCAGTATAATAGGTGTTCCAGGGAGAGGGGTGCTCCAGGTGCCGGAATAAAACCCTGCGGATCGATAAATCACCGACGGCATACTTGACAGTCGGATCCGCCTGAAGCTTCATCCCCAGCTTCAGGCGGTTGATGTAAACGCCCGCCATCCGCGACATTTCGCTGACATGGTTCGTCTCCTTCTGAATGATCGATGCCAGGATCAGTACATCATCTTTGGTTAATCCCCTGCTTTCCAGTTGTGCTTTCCGCTCTTCATTCCAGAACCGGTCTGACTCATTCAGCAGCCTGATCAGCAACCCTTCGGGGCTTATGGTCCAGTATACCTCATAAGTATTGGGAAGCAGCTGACCCAGCAGCATCTCCGGCTTTATCCCAAGACTGTCAAGCAGTTGCTTGTCCCTCATGGCTTCAAGCATCTGAAGGGAATCAAAGTGGAAAACTGCCCCTGCCTTGCCACAGAAGTCCTCAATGAAGTTGATGTTGTTGAACGTGAATTTCACAGGTTCCTGCAAGCCGTTGCGCAGTTTCTGCAATAATTTGTAATTGCTCAGACCGGGTTCAATCAGGTATCTGCCAGGTTTCAGCTTTTCTTCTGATTTGCTGATTTTTGCAACCAACCTGAATGTTGACTCCCTTTTAAGCATTCCATCCTGCGAAAGTGTCTGAACCACATCGTCCATCGTTGAATAATGCGTCACATACAGGTAGTATTTCTCTGCACCGGGGGTGTCAGTGATGTTGGATGCATACAGATACCATCCTCCCACTGCTGCTGTCGCTGCGCTGAGGCCAATGATGATGGAAGCTGTCCAGATGATGATCCTGAGAATGTTTTTTTTCACCACAGATTACTCAGATTTTACAGATTAGCGATATGAATGGATTTGCAGAGGGCATTATTTGTCCTGTTGGTTTTCATAGGGTCTTTGTTCAGGGGTAAAGGTTCAGCAGATTTTTTTTTGCATCATCACCTCGTCGATCCATCCATCACCGGTCCAGCGCCAGGCTTTGCGAACCCCGGTCTGTTCAAACCCGGCTTTGGTAAACAGCTTAATGCTTGCTTCGTTATTCCGGGCGATGGTGCACCAAAGCTGGTGCAACCCAAGGTTTTTTTTGCTCCAGTCTTCCAGCAGGTTGAGCATTTCCCTGCCATAGCCCTGTTGCCGGTAAGGTTTGTCGAGAAGGATGCCAACACCTGCTCTCCGGTGTATGGCACTGATTTCAAAGAGGTCTGTATGGCCAATCACTGCATGATCATGCACCCTTTCGGCCATAAACCTCACCTGCCCCTGGATAAGCGGGTCCAGACTGGCATTGAGGATAAACTGTTCTACGGCGAATGCCGACACAGGCATCCCCGACAGGCTGATCAGGCAGACCTCCGGATCGTTCTCCCAACGGTAGATTGTTTCCAGATCGCCAGGTTCAGGTGCCCTGAGAAGGATATGTTTCCCTTGAATCACGGATCAAAGATAATATTCTCCCAGAAATACGCACCGGGTTGGCCCGATGAGGTGTATGTCTGTAAAATGGACGCCTTGTTTCACGAAGCTGACGGTAAGATCCCCCCCACGGGCATGAACCGGAGTCGTGTATGCACCGTCCGGCTGATGCAGGTGATGATAAATGGCTGCTGCCGTGGTTCCTGTACCGCACGATAACGTTTCACTTTCCACCCCCCGTTCATAGGTTCTGATGGAAATCACGCCATTCACCATCCTTACAAAATTGACATTGCATCCGTCGGGTGCATATTCCGGAGCATATCGGAATTTTGATCCTTCGAGGTTGACATCAAGATCGTCCGGGTCATCTGCTTCAATAATCAGGTGTGGAGATCCGGTGTCGATCAGTTTTCCGCCACCGCTCGTGACGTCATGCATCGAAAGTGAAACATCCCATGTTTTTTCTGATGCACCGAGGATCTCGCCCTGGTGAATCCCGTCAAAAGCTTCAAATCTGTGAGTATTGCCGGGCATTCCAAGCATTGCCGCAAACCCGCAGATGGCCCGTCCGCCGTTTCCGCAAAAGGATGCTTCCCTGCCGTCCGCGTTGAAATAGCGCATCCAGAAATCTTCCCTGGGATGGTGCTCAAGCAGGATCAATCCGTCGGCTCCGGTGCCATACCTCCTGTGACACCACCGGGAAATCTCTTCAGTGGCCAGGTTCAGGGTGCCTGATCGGTTATCCACCATAATAAAATCGTTACCGGTGGATTCAAATTTGGCAAAAGGGATTATTCCGGGCATTGGTTCAGGGGGCTTTCCTTGGGGTCAGGGGGAGAAAATCGCTTGCCTCCCGCAGGACATACTGTTTTTTTTGACTTTGTAAAACGAGGTTGCCGTCGATGTAAAAGAGTTGGTAAGGGAGCTCCGGAGGAAGCCCGAACAATATGATTTTGTCGCGGACGGTTTTGTAGCCTTTGTAATTCAGTGGGTTGCGCCAGAATTCCAGGGTGTACTCCTTAAAGATCCCCTCGGGGATTTTTACCGAGGTCAATGAGGCGATAAGGGTATCAGCAGTAGCAGTACTCCCAGGCTTTTGCGGAGGGATTTCGCCAGAATTGCTGAGTCTGATTCTCCTGCTGCCAAGCAGTTCATCCCTCCGGACCATCTCTGTGCCATCTATCGGGAATGACGCCAGCGTGTCGGCATTTTCAGCAATCAGGGTGTCAACCGCTGCATCATACTCTCCGTCAGCCAGTGAACCAGGCTCATCACCATTTTCAACAGCATCGGGGTTTTCAACACGGTGGATTTTTGTGTTGTCCGTGCTTTCAGCAGATTCTGAGGCCAGGGCTGTGTCCTGACGGGATTGCAGGAAGGGGGCAACATCGGTAATTGACCTGTTCTGGATAACCAAAGCCAGCCCGAAACCAATCAGGATCCCTGCCAGCAAGCCTGACAGGATAAAGAGTGTGGTGAGTCTGGATTTTTTTTCCGATGACATTTTGACAGTTCTGAAATCTGCGGTAAAATTAACGATAAACTTTATTGTGTACCAAAACAGAATTGGATTCGTACGGATAATTCGTGCAAACGTGGGGTGCGGGTTTGAAATGCCCTCAAGGTGGCGTCAGGCTTAACAATTTTTAACAGGAGGCCGGGAACTAATGGTCTCTTGTTTGCGTTCTTTGTGTGCCTGACAAATTAAAATCAATCTGTTTTTTAGAAAAACCAATAAGCGATATGATGAAATTCAGGAATAAAAAAGAGCTGTTACTGACAGGAGCGGTCCTGATGCTTGCAGGGGGGCTCATCGCCAGTGCATTTTTCTGGGCAACAGCCCAAAAACAGAAACAATATGTAAATTTTGCTGAAGATCCTGTTCCGGGACGTTACGCGGCGTTAAATGCCATGGAGAGTGCGCCCGATTTCGTTGATGCCGCAGGACTTACGATTCATGCCGTTGTTCACATCAAGACTTTTTATACCCAAAAGAGCAGTGTTTACGATAACTTTTTCGGATTTCATGATTTTTTCGGATTTGACCCCTTTCCAAGACGATCCTATCCTATCCAGGCGAGTGGTTCCGGGGTCATCATCTCTTCCGATGGATATATTGTCACGAACAACCATGTGGTTCAGGAGGCTGAACAAATTGAGGTGACGCTCAACGATAAAAGGACCTTCCCTGCAAAGATCATTGGCCGTGATCCTTCAACCGACCTGGCTCTCATCAAGGTGGATGAGAAAGATCTTCCCTACATCCTTTTCGGGAATTCTGACGATGTAAAGGTAGGCGAATGGGTTTTGGCCGTTGGAAATCCGTTTAACCTCACTTCCACCGTTACAGCCGGGATTGTGAGTGCTAAGGCACGCAATATCAACATTCTGGGTGACAAAAGTGCCATTGAATCATTCATCCAGACGGATGCAGCGGTCAACCGTGGCAATAGTGGCGGGGCGCTGGTCAATGCCAAAGGGGAACTGGTGGGTGTCAATGCCGCGATAGCTTCAAACACCGGTGCCTATACCGGGTATTCGTTTGCCATACCGGTGAACATTGTCAGGAAGGTTATGGGCGACCTCAAGGAGTTTGGAGAGGTGCAGCGGGCGGTGATAGGTGCCAGCATCATGGAGGTGGACAGCAAGCTTGCCGATGAAAAGGGACTGAAAAGAATTCGCGGGGTGTATGTGGCGGGTGTGAGTGAAAAGGGGTCTGCTGCGGAAGCGGGGTTGGAAGCAGGGGATATCATTCTGGAAGTGAACGGGATGAAAGTGAACAGCAGGAGCGAGCTCCTTGAGATGATCGGCAGGCAGCGTCCCGGTGATAAGGTGAAGGTTCTTGTTGACCGGAGCGGGAAAGAGCGTAGCTACAACCTGACTTTACTCAATGCAAAAGGGACAACGGATGTGGTTACCCGTGAAAGTCAGAGTGCCACATCACTGTTGGGTGGAGGCTTTGCTGATGCAACCCAGGAGGAGTTGAAAAAACTCGGCCTCACTTACGGGGTCAAAGTGATCAGCCTCGAAGGGGGCAAGATGCTTTCGAGTGGGATACGTGAAGGCTTTATCATCACTTCCGTGGATAATCAGCCTGTCAGGAGCGTCGATGACCTGGTCAATTACCTCAACAACAAGCGTGGCGGTGTGCTGATTGAAGGGGTCTACCCCAACGGCATGAGGGCATACTACGGATTTGGCTTGTAGAATTTTAAAAAAACATTGCCCGGGGGCTTGGAATCGGGGCTGTAATTTTGTAAATTTGATTTTCCCGGCCCGAACCACAGAATAGCCCGGAGTAGTGAACAAAAGGCAGTTTGAGTTGTAATATTAATTGGATTGCAGGGTTATTGGATTAAACCTCAGGCTGCAGTTCTAGTCAAAGCACAGATAAGGAGGCGTGTCAAATGAGACAACTAAAGATAAGTAAATCAATTACCAACCGTGATACCGCATCCCTTGACAAATATCTGCAGGAGATTGGGCGGGAGGATCTGATAACGGTAGAGGAAGAGGTGATGCTGGCACAGAGGATCAAGCAGGGTGACCAGCGCGCTCTTGACCGGTTATGCAAGGCAAACCTCCGGTTTGTGGTTTCTGTTGCAAAACAATACCAGAATCAGGGACTTAGCCTCCCTGACCTGATCAACGAGGGAAATCTTGGCCTGATCAAAGCAGCCCAGCGTTTTGACGAGACAAGGGGATTCAAATTTATCTCCTACGCCGTATGGTGGATCCGTCAATCCATCCTTCAGGCTTTGGCTGAACAATCCAGAATTGTGAGGCTACCCCTCAACCAGGTTGGGTCTATCAACAAAATCTCCAAACAGACCTCCATCCTGGAGCAGAAGCTCCAGAGACTTCCATCGGAAGACGAGCTTGCCGAGGCTATGGATTTGCCCAAGGAGAAGGTGTCAAAAGCGATGGGTATCCAGGTGAAGCATGTGTCGATGGACGCGCCCATGATTGGCGGTGAAGACATGTCGATGCTTGATATCATGGTTAATCCCGACAGTCCTGATGCGGATGAGAACCTCATCCGTGAGTCACTGCTCCAGGAGATTCAGCGCTCGCTGGCTACCTTGTCGGATAAGGAGCGCGACATCATCAACCTTTACTATGGCCTGGGACAATCACACGGATTAACCCTGGATGAGATCGGGGCAAAATTTGACCTGACCCGTGAACGGGTGAGGCAAATCAAGGAAAAGGCAATCCGGAGGCTGAAGCACAAGTCAAGGAGCAAGCTTCTGAAAGCATATCTGGGGCAATAAACCCCGGATCAGTCAACGGACAGGCAGCGCCTGTCCGTTCCATTTTACCCTTTGCATTTTGGCGGATATTTCTTTTCTTTGCATAGCCAAAGAAATCACGCATCTGTTTCCATTATGCCAGAAGCCAAGTATATATTTGTTACGGGAGGGGTTACCTCCTCGCTGGGGAAAGGCATCGTCTCCTCCTCCCTGGCAACCCTGCTGCAGGCAAGGGGGTTTTCTGTCACCATCCAAAAGCTTGATCCTTACATCAATGTGGATCCAGGCACACTGAATCCTTACGAGCATGGAGAATGCTACGTGACCGAAGACGGTGCGGAAACAGATCTCGACCTGGGGCATTATGAGCGTTTTCTGAATGTGCCCACTTCCCAGTCCAATAACGTTACCACAGGAAGGATCTACCAGACGGTGATCAACAAAGAGCGCCGCGGTGATTATCTGGGTGAAACGGTGCAGGTTATTCCCCATATTACTGACGAGATCAAACGTTGCATCTGCCTGCTCGGGGAGACAGGGCAATACGATTTTGTGATCACAGAAATAGGGGGCACGGTTGGCGACATTGAGTCCCTGCCCTATATTGAGGCTGTCAGGCAAATGAAGTGGGAGAGAGAGAAGAGCACGCTGGTGATCCATCTTACCCTGGTCCCATATCTTGCTGCTGCCGGTGAACTGAAGACAAAGCCCACCCAGCATTCAGTGAAAGCATTGCTTGAGCTGGGGGTTCAGCCCGACATCCTGGTGTGCCGCACCGAGCACCCCCTCAATGCAGGGCTCAGGAACAAAATAGCTCTTTTCTGTAATGTGGCCACCTCCTCGGTCATTGAATCCATTGATACCGACAGCATTTACAATGTCCCGGTTCTGTTGCGGGAAGAGCGGCTTGACCAGGAAGTGCTTCGCAAACTCAATATTCCTATTGAAGGAGAGCCAGACCTTGCCCGATGGGAGCAATTCCTCAGCAGGATGAGGAATCCGAAAGGGGAGGTGCAGATTGCATTGGTGGGTAAATATGTGGAGCTCAAAGACTCTTACAAATCTATCATTGAAGCATTGAATCATGCCGGTGTTGCCAATGAGGTGAAGGTGCGGATCAAGTTGGTTCACTCGGAAACCATCGAAGAGGGTAACGCAAAGGAATTGCTTGGTGGCATGAATGGTGTCCTTGTTGCCCCGGGATTCGGGAGTCGTGGCATTGAAGGAAAAATTGAAGCCATCAGGTTTGCCCGGGAAAACAGGATCCCGTTCCTTGGCGTATGCCTTGGGATGCAGTGTGCCGTCATTGAGTTTGCCCGCAATGTGATGGGACTGAAAGATGCCCACTCGCTCGAAATGAACCCGGACACGCCGGATCCGGTCATCGACCTGATGGAGGAGCAAAAGCAGGTGGAGGGCTTTGGCGGTACGATGAGGCTGGGCGGTTATGCCTGCAAGGTGCAGGAGCATACCAAAGCCTGGGAGGCATACAGGAAAAGTGATATTACCGAAAGGCACAGGCATCGCTATGAATTCAACAATGCTTACCTCGAAAGATTCCGGGAAGCCGGGATGCTGCCGGCAGGGATTAATCCCGACCAAAATCTCGTTGAAATTGTTGAACTCCGTGACCATCCCTGGTTTGTCGGTGTACAGTTCCATCCTGAATATAAAAGTACAGTTGCTGCACCACACCCGTTGTTTGTAGCTTTCATCGGTGCGGCTCATGACAATAATCAAAATAAAACAGAACAGAAGTAACCATTCGATGAATAAAAGTACGGTATTAGGCCTGGTGTTGATCTTTGCGATCCTGATGGGGTATATGTACCTCACCCAGCCTTCAAAGGAGGAGTTGGCAGAAAGGGGAAGGCTTGATTCCCTGAACCGTGTGAAAGCGAGAGAGCTTGCCCTCAGGGATTCTCTGGAACAGCAGCAAAGGGACAGCATTGCAGCGATTCCCGACTCATTGAGGCCGGCAGAAGCTGTTGTCGCTCAAAGTGTTTCTGCTGAAGTTGCTCCGACGAATGAACAGGGGCCGTTTGCGACTGCTCAAACGACCGATTCGAGTTATTACTGGCTGGAGAGTGACCTGCTCAGGATAAAAATTGCGGCACGTGGTGGCAGACCTGTAGAGGTGGAGCTCAAAGCGTATAAAACCTATGATACCCTTCCTCTCTTATTGTTCAGGGAATACGGCAGCGATTTTTCCCTGGCATTTTTTCATGGAAGGCAGCGGATCAACACCGGGGAATATCTGTTCACCCCGGTCTGGTATGATGAAGCGATGCAGGAAACCGACAGCATGGTGATGACATCAGATGCCCTTTCTTTTGGCATGCGTCTGTATTCCGCAGGTGCCGGTGAAGATTCAGTTGACAGGAACAGCTTTATCGAGTTCAGGTATTCCTTGCTGAAAGGGTCATACATGGTTGATTTTGAGGTAATATTTTCGGGGATGCAGGATAAGGTGGCCCCACAGACCGAGCAGATGGACCTCAGCTGGAAAGCAGACCTGCTGCGGCAGGAGAAGACCTCCAACCCCATGAACGGATCTACGGTATATTATGCCCATGCGGACAAGTCGGTGGAATACCTTTCCGAATCGAAGGATGATCAGATGAACACCCCGACACGCCTGAAATGGCTATCCTTCAAGCAGGCTTTCTTTACCTCCGTGCTGATTGCCGATGACTATTTTACCAAGGCAGATGCTACCGTCATAACCAAAGAGGATGTGGAGGATCCCCGCTACCTTCGTTCCATGGAGGCCCTGATCGGTGTCCCCTTTGTCCAGGATGAAGTGAGCCGGGTACCGATGCGTTTCTATTTCGGTCCGAATAAATTCACCACCTTACGCCAGTACGACCTTGCCCTCGAGCGGCAGATACCCCTGGGGTGGTCTTTCTTCCTGATGCAGTGGATCAACCGGGGCGCAGTGATCCCGGTATTTAACTGGCTTGAGAAGACAGGGATGAACTACGGCATTATCATCCTGATTCTTACCCTTCTTCTTAAACTTGTCCTCTTTCCGGTTGCCTATAAGACCTACATGTCATCAGCCAAAATGAGGGTGCTGAAACCTGAAGTGGATGAGATCAGCAAAAAATTCCCGAAGAAAGAGGATGCCATGAAGAAGCAGCAGGCAACCATGGCGCTGTATAAGTCTGTCGGGGTGAACCCGATGGCAGGGTGCGTCCCGATGCTGCTCCAGTTTCCCATTCTGCTGGCCATGTTCAGGTTCTTCCCTGCCTCCATCGAATTGAGGCAGCAGTCGTTCCTGTGGGCGCATGACCTCTCATCCTACGATTCAATTCTTGACCTTGGCTTCAATATTCCTTTCTATGGTGACCATGTCAGCCTTTTCACCCTGCTGATGACCGTATCAACGATCATCTACACCAGGATGAACAACCAGATGATGGCAGGAAGCAACCAGATGCCGGGCATGAAACTGATGATGTACCTGATGCCGGTCATGTTCCTGGGGATCTTCAACAACTACTCATCAGGACTTAGCTATTACTATCTCCTCGCCAACCTGATCACCTTCGGCCAAATGTTCATCATCCGGAGGTTTGTGGATGAAGAAAAACTGCGCGCAAAGCTTCATGCCAACAAGCAGAAACCGGTGAAGAAATCAAAATTCCAGCAGAGGCTTGAGGAGGCCGCAAAGCAGAAAGGATACAAACCGGCGAAAAAGTAGCAGGGCTTACCCCCGGTTTGGATTGTAGCACAAGATTAGCAGAGCGCCACGGATTAATCTGTGAAAATCCGGGTGATCCGTGGTGAGATTTCATTTTGACTGCGTCACAGCCTCTTTAAATATCCGAAGAATTTGCTGATTGCCGCTCTTTTAGGCTCATCAAGCTGGAAACTGATGCATTTGGTCAGGTACCTTTTCATCACGGTGAAATCCATCTCAGGATTGCCCAGCTGTCGTATGGCTTCATCAATATGGTTTAATCCCCAGGCAAGCGCATCGTTGATCAGTTCTTTTTTCACGGGATCGATGTGGTCCGTCATCAGCCAGCAGGCAAACACTGCCGGAAGCCCGGTCATCTTCTGCCAGTTTTCTGCCAGGTCCCAGGAGTGCCTGAAACTGCTCCGGACGCCAAAGGTCTTGTCTCCGATCAGTAGCAGTGCCTCACCGGAAGCCAGCCGATGACCCCCGGAAGGGTCCCATGGTTTGAATTCAGGGGATATTTCCCAGTAATATCTGGACAACATCTGAACAAGAAGGACAGATGTTCTTGATTCTTTGTCGAGATATATTGTGTTGATTTTTTCAAGCGGATCATCAGAGAGCAGCAACACAGTATCCACCGGGCCATCTGCCCCCAGGCACCAGTTGCAGCAAAGTTTCTCCAGGTCGGCTTCGGTCATTGCCCCGACAGGTACCAGCGCCAGGTCTGACTCTCCACGGCGGAAAGCATCGGCACAGAAGGCTGGTGGCAGCAACTGCAATTCGATTGAATCGGAGATTCCGGGGAAATACTTCAGTCCGTAAATAAATGGGATCGTATTCAGGTAGGATACGGCAGTTACCCTGGTCTTGTAGGTTTCCATGAGTCAAACTTACATATTTTTCCGTTGCTGTCTTATCCTTGTCGCCTTAAATCGTAATTTTGCAACCCTCCTGATCATCCTTTTCCTTGAAACGAGATTCAAAACTCATCTACCGAAAAGTGCTCTATATCGGGCTCCCGATCATTCTCGGAAGCATCGCCCAGAATGTTATTGCATTCACGGATACAGCTTTTCTCGGTAGGGTGGGTGAGATTTCACTCGGTGCATCTGCCATCGGCGGGCTCTTTTATCTCACCTTTGTCATGCTTGCCTTCGGATTCGGGATCGGGGCGCAGATCATCATGGCAAGAAGGTTTGGCGAGGGTAAGTTTGGGGAAATCGGAAACACCTGGAGCCACGCTTTGCTGTTCCTGACCGGTCTGGCCCTGGTTGTATTCCTGTTCTTTGAAGGGTGGGCACCGACCTTGATGAATCACTTGCTGGATTCCGATGCAGTCAGGGATGAAAGCATCAGGTATCTGAAAGTGAGATCGTTCGGATTGTTTTTTGCCTACATCAATATCACCTACAGGGCACTTTATATCGCCATTGGCAGAACGATGATCATCACCTGGACCACTGTGGTGATGGCGGTTGTGAATATTTTTCTTGATTATGTGTTGATTTTCGGACGAATGGGGTTTCCTGAAATGGGGATTGAGGGGGCTGCACTGGCCTCCGTTGCCGCTGAACTCTCAACCACGCTGTTTGTCACCCTCTATTCGCTGAAGATCGATTCATTCAGACGTTTTGGCCTGATCCAGTTCGGAAAGGTCAGTTATCTGCGCTTCAAAGCCATCTTCAAGGTAGCATCCCCGATGATGCTGACCAATTTCTTCTCGCTTTTTGTCTGGTTCATCTTCTTTATGATCATAGAAAAACTCGGGGAGAGTGAGCTGGCAATCAGTCAGCTGGTCAGGTCAGTATACATCATCCTGCTGCTTCCCGTATGGGGTTTTAGTTCTGCTACCAACTCAATGGTCAGTTACTATATCGGGCGCAACAGACGAGAACGGGTTGGGCGGGTGATCAAACACATTATGCTGATTACAGCTGCATCAGTGCTTGTAATGGTGCTGTTGGTCCAGGTGATGCCGTACCAGGTTTTGCGGATATACACCGATCAGGAGCACCTGATCCTGGGCGCCCTGCCGGTTTTGCGGGTGATCTCCGGGGCTGCTGCATTCCTTGGGATCGCATTTGTCGTATTCAATGGCGTGTCTGGTACAGGAAAAACGATGGTGGCCCTGGCCATTGAACTTGTGGCCTTGTCAATTTATCTTGCCTTTGCCTGGAGCATGGCAAACCTTTTCAACGGTGGCGTAGCCCATGTGTGGGCAGCAGAATATGTTTATGCACTGCTCCTGACACTCATTTCAGGGATTTACCTGGCCAGGGGCAACTGGAGAAAGGCTCGCATATAGCGCGGCTTTCATCCTGAATTCATTACCTTTGCCCAAAATATGATCCGACATGGCAGAACATTCCCTTCTGGCTATATCCCCGGTCGACGGCCGATACCATAACCAGACCGCCGCATTGCAGGAGTGGTTTTCAGAGGCCGCCCTGATCCGTTACCGCCTGAGTGTCGAGGTGGCGTATTTCCGGGCACTGTGTGCAATCCCTTTACCACCACTGGCCGGTGTAAACGGTGCTGACCTGAAGACGCTCGACACCATTATGCACAATTTTACTCCGGATGAAGCATCGAAAGTGAAGGTGATCGAGAAAACCACCAATCATGATGTGAAGGCAGTCGAGTATTACCTGAAAGACAAGCTGACATCGACACCCCTTGAGCCGGTGATGGAGTTTGTCCATTTTGGCCTTACTTCCCAGGATATCAACAACACCGCCATGCCGATGATGGTGCGTGATGCCCTGGATGGAGCTGTCATTCCATTGCTCAGAAGGGTTGCTGAAAAGCTTGCACGGCTCGCGGATTCATGGAAAGACATTCCGATGCTTGCGCATACCCATGGTCAACCGGCATCCCCGACACACCTGGGCAAAGAGATTTTTGTGTTTGCCGACAGGCTTCAACCTCTCATCGTAGCGTTGCAGGATTTCAGGCATTCGGGGAAGTTCGGTGGTGCCACCGGCAATTTCAACGCCCATATGGTGGCGTATCCGGGGATTGACTGGGTGGGTTTTGCCAATCAATTTCTGAAGGAGAGACTTGGGATTGAAAGGCAGCAGGTTACGACACAGATTGATCAGTACGATACCTGGGCTGCCCTTTTCCACCTGATGATCAGGATCAACAATGTGCTCCTGGACCTCGATCGCGACATGTGGAGTTACATATCGATGAACTATTTCAAACAGAAGGTGAAAGCCGGAGAAGTGGGCTCTTCTGCCATGCCGCACAAGGTGAATCCCATTGATTTTGAAAATTCTGAAGGAAACATCGGTGTTGCCAATGCCCTGTTTGGATTCCTGGCCGATAAGCTGCCCGTCAGCCGTTTGCAGCGCGACCTCTCCGACTCGACAGTGACCCGCAATATCGGGGTTCCTTTTGCCCATACGGTGATCGCTGCCAACAGCCTTCTGAAAGGGCTGGAGAAACTTGTGATCAATGAAGATAAGATCAGTCGCGACCTGAATGAGAACTGGGTGGTCGTTTCCGAAGCCATCCAGACGATCCTGAGGCGTGAAGGGGTAGGTCAGCCCTATGAACTGCTGAAGGACCTTACCAGGGGCAACCCAACGGTGACCCGTGAAACGCTGCACGCATTCATCGACGGATTGGACGTGCGTGAAGCAATCAAGGATGAGTTGAAGCAGATTACTCCATCAGGTTACACGGGCTACGATCATATCAGGCTCACCCAACATCAACCAGAATCCTGATGAGAGATTTCCTGCGCGTATTTGCCTATCTGAAAAACTACAAGAGGCTGGTGGGACTCCATATCCTTTACACCCTCCTGTCGGTCATCTTTTCTGTCTTCACTTTTGCCATGGTGATCCCTTTCCTGAAGATCACCTTTGGCATGCAGGGGATTCCTGCCGAACCACCACCATTCAGATTCAGCATGGAAGTGATGGAGCAAACCATCGGGTATTACCTTGGCGGATACATTGGCCAGCACGGGATAATGTCAGCCCTCCTCAATATTGTCGCGGGACTCGTGTTGATGACTTTCTTCCGTAGCTTTTTTACCTATATCGCCATGGTGATGCTTGCCCCGATCCGCAACGGGGTGGTAAGGGATATCCGGAATAAACTCTACCGCAAAATACTTTACCTGCCGATGGGGTATTTTTCGGAAGAGAAAAAGGGGGATCTTATGGCCAGAATCAGCGGTGATGTGCAGGAGATTGAGAATTCTGTGCTGAGTGCCCTTGATGCCATCCTCCGTTCCCCGATCCAGATTGTTATCTATCTCGCAGTGATGTTCTTTATGAGCTGGCAGCTCACCCTGGTTGCCGTCGTACTGCTTCCCCTCTCAGGTTACCTGATCGGACTTTTGGGAAGGTCTCTCCGACGCACCTCAAGGGACGCCCAGAACCGCTTTGGCAGCATTATGTCCATCATCGAGGAGACACTTGGTGGAATGCGGGTGATCAAGGCGTTTGTTGCGGAGGAGAGGATATGGATATTCTTTCACGGAAAAAATGAAGCGTACACCAATGTGATGAATAAGATCTACCGGAGGAGGTATCTCGCATCCCCGATGACGGAGTTCCTTGGCGTAGTGACAGTGGCTGTGATCATTTATTACGGAGGATTCCTGATTATCGGAAACGCGGGTTACATTACGGGAGAGACCTTTATCGCATACATCATCATCTTCTCACAGATCATCCCCCCGGCCAAGTCATTCACCACGGCACAATACAACATCAGTAAGGGATTGGCATCCGCTGACCGGGTCAATGCGGTGCTTGACACCAAGAATCCGATCACCAGCAATCCGGGGGCTGTCCCCGTTCAAGGGTTTGCGGACCGGATTGAGTACAGGGATGTCGTGTTCAGGTATGGTGATGAACCGGTGATCAACGGGGTGAGTTTTACGCTGAAAAAGGGGCAGACAGTCGCACTGGTGGGCCCTTCCGGATCCGGCAAGACAACCCTGGCAGACCTTCTTCCCAGGTTTTATGATGTCACTGAAGGGGAGGTAATGGTTGACGGTGTTTCTGTCAGGGATCTCAGGCTGAGCGATCTCCGTGGGTTAATGGGGAATGTAAACCAGGAGCCGATCCTGTTCAACGATACCATTGCCAACAATATCGCATTTGGCGTGGAGGATGCCCCCATGGAAGCGATTGAAGCAGCAGCCCGCGTGGCCAATGCGCACGAGTTTATCATGCAGACAGAGCAGGGATATGAGACAAACATCGGAGACCGCGGTGCAAAACTCTCCGGCGGTCAGCGTCAGCGTCTCAGCATCGCCAGGGCTGTGCTGAAGAACCCCCCGATACTGATCCTCGATGAAGCCACCTCTTCACTTGATACCGAGTCTGAACGCCTTGTGCAGGATGCATTGGATAACCTGATGAAAGAAAGGACTTCCCTCGTGATCGCTCACCGCCTCTCTACCATACGGAATGCCGACCGTATCCTGGTAATCCATGAAGGGCAACTGGCAGAAGAGGGGACTCACGATGAACTGATTGCTGCCGGGGGGCTCTATTTCAAATTGTACAACATGCAAACTTTTCAGGGGTCATGAAGATCAGCGGGTTTTCAATGGCAAAGAATGCCGATAAGCTCTACTATCCCATCAGGGAAGTGATCCTGTCAGCCCTCCCACTGGTGGATGAATTCGTGATCGCCATCGGGGATAATGACCCGGATGATCAAACCAGGGAGATTGTGGAGTCGATCGGGAGCAATAAGGTGAAAATCGTTGATACGGTGTGGGATATTGAAAAATACCCCAGGGGTATGGAAAATGCGCACCAGACCGATATCGCAAAGGGTTATTGCACCGGCGACTGGTTGCTTTACCTCCAGGCTGATGAGGTGATTCACGAAGAAGACATCCCGAAGATCCGGGAAGCATGCGCACATCATCTTGATGATAGCCGGGTAGATGGGTTCCTTTTTCGTTACCGCCATTTCTGGGGCGATTTTGATCATCACCACCAATCGCATGTCTGGTACAGGAAGGAGATCAGGATTATCAGGAATGATCCGGAAATACACAGCTGGGAGTCAGCGCAGTCGTTCAGGCGTATCCCTGGGTTCGATGGTCTGAATTACCGGCAACAGGAAGGGACATTCAAGCTTCGTGTCATTGAACTCGAAGCCTGGATTTACCATTACGGATGGGTCAGGCCTCCTTCGCTTATGCAAAAGAAGACAAAGGCGCTGGATACGATCCACAAAGGCGCCGGCAAGGTAGAGGAACTTGACAGGCAGCGCCGGTATCAATTTGACTACGGCCCGATGAACAGGATACCCCGGTTCCGGGGGACACACCCAGCCGTGATGAAGGACTGGATTGCCAGATTCAGCTGGGAAAGTGAACTTCAGGCAGATGGACCTGTACCTGGCCACAGAAAACATCATAAACATGAACGGTGCAAATACCGCCTTCTTTCCTGGTTTGAAAACAAGATTCTGAACGGCAGGACTGTTGGCGGATTTAAAAACTACCGCCTCCTGCGCTGATTGGTTCCTGCCGGAGAAGTCCAAAACTCCAGCCTACAGGGTTGGTGTACTGTTTTGTGAACGGGCCATGTGCAGCGCAGCATTCAGGTTTTTTCTCGCATTCTCAAAATCGGGTGCCATTTCAACAGCCAGCGAAAAATACTTTATCGCATCTTCAAGATTTCCGGTCATTGCATGGGTGTATCCCAATTGGTTGTATATGCCGGCCATAATGGGGTCTCTCTTCAATGCCTCGTTGAAGATCTGCTCGTCATAGTGCGACAGATCTGCCTCTTCAATGCCAGTTTCCAGCAGAGCCTTGATTTTGGCTTTTGATTCCTGGTTTGGGGTGAGATAGTAATCCCTTTTCAACATCCCTTCATAACAATTCCTCATCGTGTATTGGTGCTCCATGGCAAGCCGGAAGGTCTCCCTTGCAGCATCCCACTGTGCGGTATTGTTGAGGATTTCGCCTGCCCGTTGATAAGCTGGTAGTGGGAAGGGTGCGACAGACGCTGATTTCATGAAATATTCCACCGCCTTGTCAGGTTTATTCTGCACATAAAAGATTTCTGCCAGGGTAAAATAGGTGACATCGTGCTGAGCTTCCTCAAATTCGAGTGCCTTTTCAAGGGTTTTTGCGGCTTCTTCATTCAATTTCATATGTCTCAGTGCAACCCCTTTGTTGATGTAGGCCTCAGCCATTCCCGGATTGATTTGTATTGCCCTGTCATATTGTACTACCGCCTTTTCAAATTCCTGCTGATTCAGGAAATGATCCCCATAGGATTGCATCAGTGTCGCTTCAGATTTGCGGCCAACATGCGAAATCCCCTTGAGCCATTCCGGTGAAAAGAGGGATACAACACCAAAAATGATGAGAAATGCATAGATCGCAACCAGGATTTTGCGGATGGCCTTATTGATCGCATGTTGTGCTGAATTCTTTTCCCCTTTTGTCATGATTCAACCTCCCTTGTTTTTGCATTATGCACGATGAAGACCACTTCTTTCTTTTCACGCTTAAGCCGGTTGAACACCTTGCAGGCTTCCCCGGTCGGGAGGATGATCACCTGCAATGGCTCCCCGGTCACTTCATTGTATATGAACTGCGAAGTAAGATCCTCCCTGAAGCCCATCCTGGGTATTGCATCCTGGCCACTGCCAATCAACAGGATTTTGGATGCTTTTGTAAAGAAAAAGTTGATGTCGGGATGGTTGAAGTGCGTCTTCTTGTCCACAGGCCGGAAGCAACCGTTTTCGAAGATCATGAAATCAAAATAGGGTATAGGAACCCCTTTGTAAACAACCATTCCTGGATTGCATTGGGTTATATTCCGGTTGAAATTGCTGCTGACCGAGATACCGAGGATGATGACGAGAACTCCCAGAATGCTGCCGATCACGATCTTTTCCGTTTTCTCCCTGGTGATATGAATGAGCAGAAAGATGATAAGGAATATCCCCGATGTGATGCCCACGGTTACAAAACCATATCCGGCATCAGATAAGGTGGAGCTGACATTGAGAAGTATGAATGTAAAAAGCAGCATGTACACCAGCATTGCAAGTGGGTTGCTGAGGTAGTCCTTTAATTTCTTTTCCCGGATCCGCTTTCCTTTTTTGAACAACGCAACATCAGCATAAACAAAGAAAAGAAAGATAATTCCCATCAATACCCCCCAAAGATCCTTGGCGATATCAGAGATATCAAACACCCTGCTGGAGATGAATCCCTGCATGATCTCATCAAACGTTGAGATTGCCATGGCAGTGAAAAATATCCTGATGATCAGATGGGCAGGGTTTGTATTTTTTCCTGAATAATACTGATAAGCCAGAAAAGCAAAGATGCCATAGGCAAAGTAATGCCAGTTGTTCTGAAGTTGATAGAAAGGGAGGTTGAGGTAATAATCAGCGATGTTTTGCGCCACGATCCACATCAACAGGATTGCCAGCCATGCAAGGATCCTCTTTTTTGTGAAACCGTTTCTGAATCTGATAATCAGGGAGATTAACAATATAAAAAAGGCAATCAGGATATAAGGGATCTTCACTGAACCCAGATTCAGAGACCAGGCGGAAAGCAACCCGATGGCATCCTGGAGATAGTTTTGAAGCATCAGGAAGGGTGTGATGATCAGCAAGAGGCTGTAAAACAAAAGGTTATTTCTTGCAAAATGGATGTTTAACGGGGATTGTGCCATAATGAATGATTTTGAGGGGCTATGTGCAGGTTCCAGGCAAAAATACCGGGTGGATCAATCCGAAAAGGATTGCAGGATCGTATCATCCGGGATCAGGGCGCTGTTTTCACATTTCAGGACAGGGGATGGAAATTTCCGGATCAGGTTGTAGTTGTGCGTGGCCATAAAGATGGCCTTACCCCTGTTGTTGATCTCTTTCATCAGGTTCATGATTTCAGCCGATGTCTGGGGGTCAAGGTTGCCGGTAGGTTCATCAGCGAGGATGATTTCGGGATCATTGAGCAGTGCCCTGGCAATCACCACGCGTTGCTGTTCGCCACCTGAAAGCTGGTGGGGGCGTTTGAATCCTTTTGTTTGAAGACCGACACTTTCAAACACCTCAGCGATTCTGCCCTCAGCAAGTTTTCTGTCTCTCCAGCCTGTTGCCTTCAGCACGAACATCAGGTTGTCGTGAATGCTCCGGTCCATCAGCAGGTGGAAATCCTGAAACACAATGCCCAGTTTTCTGCGCAGAAAAGGGATTTGTTTTGTTCTGAGGCGTATGAGGTCGTGTCCGGCAACCACACCTTGACCGCTTTTCAGCGGCAACTCCCCATAAAGGGTCTTGATGAGGCTGCTCTTGCCGGTTCCTGTTTTTCCGATGAGGTATTTGAACTCCCCGGGATAAACGGTGAGGTTTACACCTTTGAGAATTAAGATATCATGGATGGCAATATTGGCTTCCCGGAGATGGATGAGGGGTTCCTGCTGGGTCATGGATTATTGGATTGATCGGATCAAAGTTACGAGTTTTGTGGTATTCTCCCGGTTAGAGTATCTTCCCGAGAGCATTGCCTGGCGTTGTGCGATGTCGTCAACGGAGAAAGTGCGTCCTGCCGCACTGTCCAATGCTTCCTCCATCTCTTCAGGGGTGTTGCAAACCAAACAGAGCTGTTCAACCCCTGTTCCCTCCACCATCAAAGGGTTGGCGATCACAAAACGTCCTGTGAACAGGGCTGAAAGAAGTTTGAGTTTCAGGCCGGTGGGTTGGTGTGTGAGCAGGAAATGGGCATGGGCATCCCGGATGAGTTCGCGCATCCTGGTTGGGTCGGGATTGGCGACCAGGCTCGCATTTGGATGGGTTTCTATCGCCCTGGCCAGAAATGGAGGCGGGTTCATCCCGGCCACCACAAGGGGCATCTTTTTCCACTGCCTGAAAACAGGCAGGATGCTTTCGACGGCCCTGTAGTTCTCCGGCACATCCAGCCTGCCATGATAAAGTATGAAGTCACCCCTGCCGGTTAATGAATCCACTTTATCGTACGGGTGAAAGGCATAAATCCCTTCAACACGTTCACGTCCAAACTGCCCGGCGAAGTATTCTTCATCATTTGGTGAGATCGCCAGAATCCTGGTTGCCCGGTGTAATCCGGCTTCATATTTTTTCAGTCTGATTGATTCAATCCGGAAAAAGAGGCGGTTGACGGGGTTGGAAGTGCCAAGCGCCAGATGACGGTAATATTCATGTTCAACATTGGCCATGCGGCAAATGAAAGGTCTTTCCCTGAATCGGATATCGTTGAGGAGTGCTGTGCAGTGAATCCCTTCAGCCAGGATCGGGTGTTCATCCTGAAGCAAACGGTGAGCAAGCGCTTCGGACCGGCGGCTTCTGACGATGTAGGGTTGCAGGGACAAGTGCGCAGCGAGGCCGGTATCCCGCGGATAATAGTACACTTCACTGCAGAATTCGTACAGCGCTTCCGCTTCTGGACGGCCATAACGGAAACAATGAAGGATGATCCTGACCCCGGCCCCGGACAGAGCCTTTATTTTATACCACACATCGATCACCCCGCCATAGTCTGCCGGCCAGGGTACATCGAAAGCGATGACGTGCAGTATGGGATGGTTTCCTGTTTCCATTATAAAAAGGCTTTTTGAATCAGTTCTTTCAGGTTTTCCTGCTCATTTTCCCAACAAAGCTCCACTGCTGCCCTATCCAGATTCTCTTTCCAGTCAGCCCGAAGCCTGTCATCGAAAAGAAGCTGCTGCATCTTCTCGGCAAGCAATTCAGGATCGTGGCTATCAGCGATCAGTCCGATCCCGTATCCTTCAACAATATTCCTGATTTCAGGAAGGTCGGAGGCAAGCACGGGAATCCCCGCCTGAATGTAATCGAAAAGCTTGTTCGGTAACGAATACCTGTAATTGATATTGGTGTCCTTGTCGAGCGTCAGCCCTCCGTCGGCTAGCCGGGTGTAACCCCTGAGCAGCTGCATGGGTACCCTGGGGATGAATCGCACTGTATCGTCAATGTGCAGCGCAGCAACACGTTCTTTCAGCAACCCCACCACATCTCCATCGCCCACAATGAGCAAAAGAATTCCATCCGTGAAAGCCATCGCCTCCACAGCTTCCTCCGCTCCACGCTGGATGTTGATCCCCGCTCCCTGAAGGATCAGCATCTTCCTGTCTGAGGGCAGCCCCAACGATTCCCGTGTTGGCCATGCAGAAACCACACCTGGCTTCTCCGGAACATTCCTGACAACCACAGGACTCACGCCGTATTCATCATGGTATAACGAAGCAATGGAACGGTTTACTGTAGCCATATGCATGATTTTGGGAAGCATCCACCGTTCGATGCACTTCCAGGTCCGCTGAACTATCGGCCGGCCTGTCAGTTCCGGGACGCCCGTGAAGTACTCATGCGCATCGTAAATAATGGGCTTTCGCTTTATCCTGGCAACCAGGAAATTTGGCAGCAAGGTGTCCAGGTCATTGCTGAAATAAGCATCAAACCTTTTGAATATCAATTTAAAAAACAATCTGATATTGAAACAGGCATAAAACAGAACCCCGGTTTCAAAGATGAGTTTCAGACGCAGGGTTTTGTAGGTTCGGGGTTCCAGGTCAGGGCTTTTTTTCTTTTTCCGTCCGATCAGCACCACGTCAAATCCCATTGAGGTCAGCAGCATGCAGGTGCGGTGAACCCGCTGGTCTGTCACCAGGTCGTTGATCACTGAAACTGCCACCCGCTTCTTTTTCATGGAACAAACTTAAAGTTTTTAAGAGGAAGATAAAAACTATCTTTGCTTTGAACGTAAATAGAGCCATGGCCTACCGGACGGAAATCCAAAAATCCCTGAAGCACCTGAATACCTTCGGTGTTGAGTGTTTGGCAGACAGCTATTTCGCCATCAACCATGCTGAAGAGCTTATACGCCTACTGAAATCGGAGGAAATGGCAGCCGGTCCTCTTTTAATCCTGGGTGGAGGGAGCAACATTTTGTTTACCCGTGATTTTGCGGGAGCCGTGATCCATATATGCAACAAGGGGATTGAGATTGAATTTGAGGATGAAGATTATGCGGAGATCAGGGCCCAGGCAGGGGAGGAGTGGGATGATTTTGTGAATTTCTGCCTGGAACACAACCTGGGTGGGGTTGAGAACCTGGTGGCGATCCCCGGCAGGGTAGGGGCCGCCCCGGTACAGAATATCGGTGCTTATGGGGTTGAGGTGAAGGATGTGATCCAAGAGGTTGAAGCGATCCGGATCAGCGATGGGCAAACCATAATGCTTGACGCTGCCGGATGCGGATTCGGCTATCGCAACAGCATTTTCAAAGGTGCGCTGAAAGGGAAGGTGGTGATCACCTCGGTGCTGTTCAGGCTATCGAAACACCCTGAGATATTTGCCGGTTATGGTGACGTAAAGAAGAAGCTGGATGAGGAGGGAATTACTGCGCCGACGATCCGTGATGTTGCACGGGTGATTGGTACCATACGCGGGGCCAAGCTCCCGGATCCAAAGGTGACCGGGAATGCCGGCAGTTTCTTCAAAAACCCCGTGGTGGATAAGCTTACGGTTGCTGCACTCAAAGCGATGCACAGTGACCTGCCATCCTGGCCGCAACCGGATGGAAACGTGAAACTGGCTGCAGGATGGCTCATTGAACAATGCGGACTGAAGGGTTACAGGATGGGTGGTGCAGCGGTCCATGAACGCCAGGCATTGGTGTTGGTCAATACGGGTGGGGCAACCGGGATTGAGGTGCTTGTACTGGCTGAGTACGTAATCAGGCAGGTAGAGCAGCAATTTGGCATCAGGCTGGAGCCTGAAGTGAATATTCTCTGATCAGAGATTGTGGATGGTTCCGCATTTGGAACATTTTACCGCCGGATGGCTGAATCCCGGCGGGATTTTAAATTTCATGCCGCAACCGCAGTTGATGAACCTGAAACCGTTGGCTGCTCTGATAATATCTCCTGATTTGTGTTTGAACTCCGGAGAATCCAGTATTGGTGATGCCGCTGCAGCCAGTGTCTGTCCCGCGGCGCGGAATGGCACCATCGTGTCATCAGCCAGGGCGGATCCCGGGATAAGTGTTGCATCGCGATGGGTCACCTCACCGAATGTCTTCTGGTAATCAGTGTATGATGCCCCTGAAAGTTGCCTGAGAATCCGGATTCGTTCATCAATCGGGGG